>WQST01000188.1 GCA_009787745.1 Lachnospiraceae bacterium | reverse complement strand
CTTATACAAAATAAAGTAGCTGCTTAACCTATTATTATTCGCTAGAGGTTTTACCGATGAACATAGGTGGGGTTATTACCCCCTCCCACCGCTTAGTTACTGGTAACATAATCCTTGAGCAAAAAATGGTAAACTAATATTGACAACTCCATAAATAGAAATATACCATATACAGAACAGTCATTAAAGTCACATCCTTTGCGGATGTGTGGATTTGAAATATATATCTGACTAATATAAAGTATTGTAAATACTTATGCATATAGTCAATGTCTGTTATAATGATCATATCAAACACTTGGAGGATAAAATCATAGGCAGAAATAAAAAATATGGTAACCTTGAATTAAGAGCTGGCGACCAAGAGCTATTGAAGAAAATCGCCAATTCACAAGTAGCAGAATACCGCAAGGTACAACAAGCAAAAATCATACTCTACAGTGCCGAAGGGATGTCAAATATAGAAATAAGCTAATGCAATCGGCGTGCATCGAAATACTGTTGCAAATTTTGTAACTAAATACAGCGCTGCTGGATTTGATTATGCAATGAATGATTCTGCCCGCTCAGGCATTGCCTAGTGACATCTCAGACGAAGAAAAAGCTTGGATAACTAATATTGCATGTACACCATATATAAACCAAAAATAAAGGAAACTCATGATCATCAGTGCAAGCAGAAGAACAGATATACCGTCATATTATTCCGATTGGTTCTTTAATAGAATAAAAGCGGGATTCGTTCTGGTACGCAATCCGATGAATTATCACCAAATAAGCCGAATCAAAATCAATCCTGAAATCGTAGACGGTATAGTTTTCTGGACGAAAAATCCCGAACCGATGATAAAACGGCTTGCAGAGCTTAATGAGTACATGTTTTATTTCCAATTTACCCTTACATCCTACGGAAAAGATATCGAACCCCATTTACCTCACAAAACGAAAGATATTCTTCCGATATTTAAAAAAGTTTCAAATATGATAGGCCCTGACAGAATCATTTGGCGATATGATCCCATTTTAATAAATACTAAATACACCATAGATTATCATACTACCGCTTTTAGTAAAATCGCCAAGGAATTAAGCGAATATACAAAAACAGTTACGATAAGCTTCATTGATACCAATTACAAAGGATTAAAAAGCAATATCAACAAATTGAATCTAACGGATTTTACTGACGAAACACAGACAAAACTTGCTTCCTGCCTTGCGCCTATCGCGCACGAGTATGGATTATTTATTAATACCTGTGCCGAAAAAGCTGACCTGCAACCATATGGTATAGAACGCGCTCAATGCATCGATGCTCAACTTTTTTCAAAACTTCTATCAAGCAAAATTGACATAAAAAAAGACAGAAACCAACGCCTTGAATGCGGCTGTGCCTCAAGCATTGATATAGGAATGTACAACAGTTGCATGAATGGATGCTTATACTGTTACGCAAATTACAACCCCCAAACTATATTAAGCAATCACGCAAAACATAATCCTCTTTCACCGTTATTATTCGGCGAGGCGGAGATTGGTGATAAAATAACTGACCGAATTACAGGATGAATATGATGAACCGGCAAATATTATTATGTTCGTAGACAAGTTATCATGTTAAATGAAAGACTGGAAGATCAGGCAATGCTTATCATTTCTAATGCGGGAGCGGCACTGAGCAAAGCTTTTGAAGCGCTTACCCATGCCTATAAAAAAGATTTCGGAGTAGTCTAACGAAGCTCTTAAGAAATCACAGGAATTTGCGCATCGGTGGAGGTCGGTAGATAAAATTATTATCTACCGCCTACCCGATTTTAATCATAACTTTAAATTTCTAAACACCTCTAGGAAAGCATCAATTTCCGCAAAGGTATTGTAAAGCGAAAATGTTGGTCGGATAGTGGATTCCAACCCGAATTTCCTGAGAATGGGTTGCGCACAATGATGACCTGTTCGTACCGCAATCCCGTATTTATTCAGATGTTTCCCGACTTGCTCCGTCGTAAATCCGTCAAGTGTGAAAGATAAAACGCCGGTTTTTTCTTTCGCTGTCCCGATTATTTTTACGCCGCTGATTTTACCAAGTTCATTTGTTGCGTAACTTAATAAATCGTGTTCATAGCGATAAATATTTTCAAGACCTATCTTGCTGACGTAATCAAGTGCCGCGCCAAGCCCCACCGCATCAGCGATATTTCCTGTTCCGGCTTCAAATTTAGTCGGCGCCGGGTTATACAAGGTGCGCTCAAACGTAACATCTTTGATCATGTTGCCGCCGCCTTGATACGGCACTGCCGTTTCCAATAATTCGTGTTTGCCGTAAACCGCGCCGATGCCTGTGGGTGCGTAAATTTTATGCCCCGAAAAAACAAAGAAGTCGGCATCTAAGGCTTTTACGTTTACGGGAATATGCGAAGCGGATTGCGCCCCGTCGATTAAAATTTTCACGCCATGCATATGGGCGATATGCACCATTTCCCTAATTGGCGTGATTTGTTCCCAGCGCGTTTGAAACATGGGTAACAGAAACAAATTTTGTCCGCGGTGAAAATAATTCTTCATATTCGGAAAGAATTATTTGCCCCGTTTCATCAACGGGTGCGACGCGGATTACCGCGCCTGTTTCTTTGGCGATCAACTGCCATGGTACAATGTTTGCGTGATGTTCAAGCATTGATAAAATTATTTCGTCGCCCGGGGTTAACAAAGGTTTTACATAACTGTTGGCGACAAGGTTTATTCCTTCGGTGGTACCGCGCACAAAAATTATATTATCCGTATCCGCGCCGATAAACGCCGCCGTTTTTTTTCTGGCGTTTTCATATGCCTCTGTGGAGCGGGCGGCAAGTTCATGGGCGGCACGGTGAATATTGGAATTTTCATGTTCATAGAAATATTTAATTCGTTCGATTACTTGGCGCGGTTTTTGTGTCGTCGCGCCGTTATCGAACCAAACTAAATCATACCCGTTTATTTTTTCGGAAAGGATGGGAAAATCCGCGCGTATTTTTTCAACGTCGATTGAATTCGGCGAAAACTGATTTGGGGAAAAGAAATTCTGTGATAAGAAATTTCTTTTTTCTTCCGCATAGAGTTCGCTGATTATTTTTTCATGTTCCGAAAAACTATTGATAATCATAATATTCACCCACTTCAACGTCCTCTAAAACGCTGATTGCATCATCGGCAAGGATTGCCGCAGAGCAGTAGATATTCAATAAATACGAACTTACACCTTTTTTGTCGATGCCCATCGAGCGAATGGATAAACCACGCCCGCCTTCGGTTTCAAGCCCTGCTTGATATAAACCGATAACGCCGCGTTTCGCTTCGCCGGAACGCACAAGCAGAATATGTGTTTTGCCGCTTTTACTTTTGGGGTTCTTAAGTCCGTCTACAAATAATTTATCCGTCGGGATAATCGGGATTCCGCGCCAAAGAATAAATGTGCCGCCGTGAATGTTAACTGTTGTGGGCGGAACTCCGCGCCTAGTGCATTCGCGGGTAAAAGCTGCGATTGCACGGGGGTGTGCTAAGAAAAATGACGGCTCTTTCCATACTTTAGCAATTAACTCGTCCATATCGTCAGGGGTGGGTGCGCCTTTTCGCGTGGAAATCCGCTGTGAATCTGCAATATTTTTCAAAAGACCGTAATCGTCGTTGTTGATAAGTTGGCTTTCTTGCCTTTCCCGTAAGCTTTCAATGGCGATCCGCAGTTGTTCTTTTGTTTGGTCGAATGGTGCGGAAAAGACATCTTGAATTTTGGAATCGACATTTATGATTGTCGAAATCGAATTAAGGATATATTCACGGGGTTTCTTCTCGTATTCCACAAAACCTTCGGGAATTTCTTCCGATTTTCTTTCCGTGGAGCATAAATAGTCAAGAGGAGTTTCGCCTTCAACTACTTTGTTAACGCGGTAGATACCGCTTTCCAAACCTTTAAATTCCAAAAATTTTGTTACCCATCTTGGCGTCGCCGCACCAAAGACCGGCGGTGTTTTTTGGACGTCCGCTAATTGATAAGCGCTCCTTGCATTTAATGCGTTTAAATCAGACATTTTCATTTCTCCTTTTGAATTTAGTAAGTAGGTAGTATTGTGTCAACTTCTGTTGACCAGCCATTTATTCCATCTCGCAGATTAAGCAATTTACCCGTATAACCGGCTTCTTGCAAATCCTCGATTGACAGGACACTTTTTTTCCCTTCTTTGCAGATTAGCACCGTAACTATCTTTTCATCGAGCTCATCCATCCGGCGGACAAGCTGTCCCGGCGGAATGGGAGTTGCGCCGGGAAATTTGACAATTGCCCTTTCGTGCGGTTCGCGAATGTCGATAAGGGTAATTTTTTCTCCGCCGTCTAAGCGTTCTTTTAATTCAAGCGGGGTAATGACTTCGACGGGCTTTTCAGCGCTTTTCGCGTTCATTCCGCAGAACTCGCAGTAATATTCATCGCTTCCAACGGAGAAGATAGTGGGGTTTTCGCCGCAAAGCGGGCAATTTGGTGATTTTTCAAGTTTTAGTTCGTGGAAACGCATATTCCATGCGTCAAATGTCAGTAACTTTCCGATAAGCGGCTTACCGCCGCCGACAATTAACTTGATTACTTCATTTGCTTGAAGCGTTCCGACGATCCCAGGAAGTACGCCCAAAACCCCGCCTTCCGCGCAAGACGGCACAAGCCCGGGCGGCGGCGGCGACGGATACAGGCAACGGTAACAAGGGCCTTTTTCGGCATAAAAGACGCTTACTTGTCCTTCGAATTGAAAAACCGAACCATAAACATTCGGCTTGCCCAAAAATTTACAAGCATCGTTTATGATGTAGCGCGTTTGATAATTATCCGTGCCGTCGGCAACGATGTCGAAATTTTTGATGATTTCGACCGCATTACTGCTGGTCAAATTTTCATTGTATGTAATTATTTCAATGTGCGGGTTGATGCTTTTGAGGCGGTCTTTTGCGGAAGCGACTTTCGGGCGGCCAACATCACGTAAGCTGTGGACAATTTGCCTTTGCAAATTCGATTCATCAACGACATCAAGGTCAACTAACCCGATTG
>WQST01000187.1 GCA_009787745.1 Lachnospiraceae bacterium | reverse complement strand
GGGGGGACCCCCCCGCCGTTTTTTGTCCGACATATGCAAAGGAGGTAATTATGAGCCGTAGGTTGAGCATATTTGTGGACGAGTCTGGCGATTTCGGGAATCTTCAACTTCATTCTCCATACTATATTGTGACAATGTTGTTTCACGATCAGAAGGACGACATAACATTTGACAACACAATCCTTGATACAAACATCAGGAACATCGGTTTTGACCCAATCTCATTACATTCAGGGCCTATCATACGGCGCGAGGGTTATTATCGTAATTATAAAAAAGATGAGCGTAAAAAACTGCTTCGCTCATTATTATCATATTGCCAGCATGTCCCTATCCATTACACTGCTTTGATTGTCGAAAAGAAGGAATGCACAGGTATAATTGATTTGACGGCAAAGCTATCAAAGCTCATAAGCACTTTCGTAAAGGAGCATCTTGTATTTTTTCAAGAATTTGATGAGATTATAGTATACTATGACAATGGGCAGATCGAGCTGACGCGTGTTCTGACTTCGACACTAACTGCGCTAATATCAAATGTTTCATTTCGGCTAGTCAAGTCCTCGGATTATAAACTGTTTCAATTGGCGGACATGCTCTGTACATTAGAGTTAGTGGACATAAAATTTCAAACAAAAACATCATCCCGCTCTGAGCTTGACTTCTTTCACAGTCAGCGTGAGTTTAAGCGGAATTATATTAAGGTGATTCGGAAGAAAAGGCTGGATTGACGACTTAGAAAATCAAGTTATACCGTGACTTTCCCCATAATCCAATAAACAATTCCAAGTCCCCAGCTTGTGAAGATGCCGAAGAGAATTACAGGGCCTGCGATGGAGAAGATTTTTGAACCGATTCCGAAAATATGCCCTTCGCTTTTAAATTCGATAGCGGGGGCGGCGACGGCGTTGGCGAATCCTGTTATTGGAACCAAGGCTCCTGCTCCTGCGAATGTAGAAAGCTTTTGATAGATATTTAACCCTGTTAATAAAACCCCGATGAAGACTAGTGTGAGTGTACAATATAATCCTGCGGTATCCTTTTCCATTTTCATGGTATTCTGGAAGAAGTATAATAAAAACTGTCCGAAGGTGCAAATCAAACCGCCGACAATAAAGGCTTTTAGCATTTGCAGCCAGATATTGTGAGTTGGGGTGATGGCTTTAATATATGTTTGATACTGATGCGCTTCATATTCTTTCTTTTCGGCTTCGGTCATTTCTTTCATGTTCTTTCTCCTTAAAATTTGATTACTAAATATAGTTTGCGATATTATCCGAAATATATTCATTGATTTTTCCAAAAAATGAATAATTAGACCTTTACTTCTTAATAATATTACCGTGAAGAATACACAATTAGGAGGCACACAATGGATAATGCAACACTTAAAAACTTAAATCATGATACCCACACATACCAAAGCTTCGTTCCGCCGAATCCGATTTATATTATCTCAAGCGCTTCGATAGCCGGGGATAAAGAGGGGAAAGGGCCGATCGGAAAATTATTTGATTTCATTAGTGAAGATAATTATTTCGGATGTAAAAATTGGGAAGAAGCTGAGAGTGAATTGCAAAAAAAAGCGATGGAATATGCCATTAATAAAGCGGGTATAACCGAAAATGATTTGCGGTTGATATTTGCAGGAGATTTATTGGCGCAGTCAATAGCTTCAAGCTTTGGTTTGCTTAATTTCCCTGTGCCTGTCGTCGGGGTGTATGGGGCTTGCTCTTCGTTAGGTTTATCGCTCTTTTTAGGAGCGATGTCAATGACGGCGGGAATCGGAGATTATGTCGCGTGTGTGACTTCAAGCCATTTCAGCAGTGCGGAGAAGGAATTTCGCTTTCCCTTGGCTTATGGCAATCAGCGCCCTCTTTCCGCGCATTGGACAGTTACGGGGAGCGGCGCTTTTATACTGAGTAAAGAACCCAAAAGCGGAAATGACGTTCGCCTGACGGGCTTTACGACAGGGCAGATCGTTGACTACGGTCTGAAAGAATCGTTGAATATGGGCGCGTGTATGGCTCCTGCGGCGGCAGATACGATTTATCGGCATTTTAAAGACTTTAATACATCACCGCAAGATTACGATAAAATTATTACGGGTGATTTGGGTAAAGTAGGGAAATTGGCGTTGTTGGATTTGTTGGAAGCGAAAGGGTTTGATATTACTGATCGGCATATGGACTGCGGAATTGAAATCTATAATATCGAAGCGCAGGATGTACATGCCGGCGGTTCAGGGTGCGGTTGCTGTGCTGTGACTTTATCGGCTTTTATCTTAAAGCAGATTAAAGAGGGGTTGTGGAAAAAAGTTTTATTCGTACCGACAGGCGCTTTATTAAGCAAAATAAGCCATAATGAAGGGCAAAGTGTCCCGGGGATTGCACATGCGGTAGTTTTAGAGGTATAATAGTTTCATCTGTTGATTTAAGGAGAGTTAATTATTATGCATAATAAACAAAAGAAAATTGCCGCAATAAGTGATTTGACGGGTTTTGGGCGGTGTGCTTTATCAGTTGCGATGCCGATTGTTT
This sequence comes from Lachnospiraceae bacterium, assembly GCA_009787745.1. Taxonomy (GTDB): domain Bacteria; phylum Bacillota; class Clostridia; order Lachnospirales; family Lachnospiraceae; genus UBA935. The sequence continues at coordinate 2,554 of WQST01000187.1, read as the reverse complement.
CGTATATGAAGGTTCAGTGCTGCCCTGTGCCGACGTCGATATTTTCTAATCATACCGCTTATCAGGAGTACAGTTTTTTTGACTGCACGGGTCAATTGACGGATTATATGGCGAAATGGAAGAAGCTTAATTTGAAGTTTGAGGGGATTTTGTCAGGTTTTTTGGGGTCGGCGGCGCAGATTGATATGGTTATCCACTTTGTTACGCATTTTCGGACGGGTCGGACGAAGGTTATTGTTGACCCGATTATGGGCGACCACGGGAAGATATACGCGACTTATACGGAGGAAATGTGCGACGGAATCAGGAGATTGGTTTCGCTTGCGGATATTGTGACGCCTAATTTGACGGAATGTTGTAAGCTGACGGATGTTTCTTATAAAGAAAAGAACTGGAAGAAGAAAGAACTTCATGCGATGGCGGAGATGCTTCATGCGATGGGTCCGGAAAAGATTGTTATTACAGGGATTCCGCAAGGTAATTTTATCGCTAATTATATCTATGAATACGGAAAAACGCCGCGGCTTTTCCGTACCCATAAAATCGGTGCCGACCGCTCCGGCACAGGTGATATTTTTGCGTCAATTATAGCCGCTGATGCGGTCAACGGCGTCGCCTTTGAACGTTCGGTTAAGAAGGCTTCGAATTTTATCAAACGCTGTGTAGCGCGTTCAATTGAAATGGATATTCCGCGGACGGATGGGGTTTGTTTTGAAGAGGTTATTCATATGCTCAAGATTAATTGATGTTATTCGAAGCGTAGTTCAATCTCTTACACTGTCAGCCACGACGTAGTTTCAAAGAAACATTTCGTTTTTCCGCAATTTCTTCAAACATAATGGCGGAGGTTTTAGCTTTTTCTTTAACGGGCGTTTCTGCTTCAATCGCAACGATTTTCTCAAAAACGACTTGTATGTCCTGCAATTCCAAAAGATTAACCGCTACACAGAAAAAACTTTTACGCCGCCCGTCATTGCAGTTTGCGAGAAGCCATGTCAATATTTTTACTTTTGCATCAAGTTCGGCTTTGTAGGCTTCCATACCTATTTGTTTTGCTTTTTCCATATCAATAAACTGGTTCTTTTGCGTAATAAACGAATCACCCGAATCCGCATCGTTGTATTTTTTGCAAGGAAATTCGCCGCACTCAAAACAGTATTCTAATCCCTTGCGCTGACAACATGACAACATACCGCATGGGGGATGTACTTCCGAAAACCCCTCGCCCGCACATCCGGGACATCTCGACGTCCCTACCGTATGATAACGAGGGCATAATCCGCAGTTTAACCCACACGCCGAAAACAGCGGGTATTCCCTTAATTTGTATTCCATTTTACCATCCTTTCAAAAATTAGGGCGGCTTTTACGCCGCCCTCTGCCGACGATTATATTTTATTTATAACCGGCATCCATATTTCCCAAACGGAATATCCGTCTTGTGCGCCTCCGGGGAATAAACGGATAAAATTTCTTTTACCTTTATTTCAACATATTTTCGTTCAAATGGCAAGTTACATAAGAATAAATAAAACCTACTTCCCTATAATCTCCACTTCTTTCTCAATCTGCCATTTCGCTGATTGGTTTGTGCATTTGTGTTATCTCCGTCTCTACATCTGTATTAAACGTCGCAATTATATTTCCTTCCCTTTCACAGTCGCTGACTTATTTGAAAAGTCCATATAAATCAGCGTTTCATGGTGGTTAAGATTTATGATGCCGTTAGTTAAAGTGATTTTCATAATACAACAATTCTCGTCATTTTCGTTATTCGCCATGTCGTACCATTTTTCAAATGCTTTACGAAGTTTAACCCTAATATCGGCGTTTTCAGGCTTCATCACCCAACCCAAATTCTCCCCAATGCCACCGGCGGTAAACCATTCAAAATTTACGGCAATAGCTACTTCGTTGTTTTGCTCAATTTGTTGCATTTTCGTGGATTTACCGTGTGTGACCACATAAAATGCACCATCTTCATATAAGGCATCCACATCACGCACAACAGGGCGAGGCTTCCCTTCGGCATTGAGTTTATCTGCGATGGTGGCAAGCCCCAATACATTGTCCTTGCTGTTGCCGAATTTTTCGTCAAGAATGGACATTCCTTTTGTGTAATTACTCATATAAGTTCCTCCTATTATTTTATTTATTTTCGCGTTTTTTAAACGGAATCCACATTTCCATGTAAGCGTGGACGGTTTTTGGATTGTTGTAGTAAACTTCGGGAAAAAATCCGTCTGCCCGCAATCCATGCGCTTTAAGCCAATACCTTGTAAATTTCATCATTTTTCCAAGATAACCCATAAGCAGGTCAAAATTCTCAGCCTCATATTGGCAAACCACATACTCCCTTGCAGGAAATACCCAACTCGTAAAACGATTGTCGGTCAAATTAGCGGTTGATATTGTATCAACCTCCGCTCCCACAAAGTAAGTAGAATAACCTTCCGGCGCACCGCCATGATAGGACACGCCTACTTGCTTTCCGTAAGGCTTACATGGAATATCATTAATTACCTTGTGAAATTTGTCCCAAATGATGCCCGGT
>WQST01000186.1 GCA_009787745.1 Lachnospiraceae bacterium | reverse complement strand
CTGCCCTGTTATTATGGCGGCAGGCGCGTTTGTTTCCGGTTCATCCATTGAGTTAAGTGCCGACGGGCCGCTCAGACCGCCGTATGCCGTTTATTTTCAAGGCGGTTTAAACTTCCCGCATGTTAAATTGGGAATCCTGAAAACACTGCAAAAAATGCTTGACCAAAACATTATTAACGCGGACTTTCGCCGTAGTTCTTAATAATAATTCGTCGAAATCCGTAAAAATACAGCGAATATTTATGTAGATTTTAACCTTAAATTGGTGTACATTATTTTTACTTTATGATAAGATGAAACATGAGCGAAAAAATTGTCATTCCGAGCCGCAGGCGAAGAATCTCAGTTACGCTCAGGAGGACGATTGTCAAGTGAAAGGCATTAGGGTAATCGCGCGTTGCTAAAGAGGAGGGGTAGTTTGAACAAAAATAACTGGACATGTTTTCTGTTGATATTGGGCGGAATTGTTATCGGCGGTTTCATTGGCAGTTTATTTCCGGATACATGGGTGAATTACGGCCAGACTTTCGGCTTAGTCGAACCGGTTATTTTAGATATCGGCATCTTAGCGGTTACATTCGGCCTTACCATAAAAGTAACGATCGCTAGTATTATCGGAATTGCCGTCGGAATTATCATTTATCGGTTTATTTGAACGCACTGATACTCTTTTAATGGGTTTTGAGAGAACGCCGTTGAGGAGAGAAAGTGAAGAATAATTCAGAACCAAAACGTACTTATGAAAACGGGCCGTATGATAAGTTTTTATCGCATGGTCCTGCCAGCTTGTCAAAAGCGGAGTTACTTGCTATTATTTTACGGACAGGCACGAAGGATTTTTCGACCGTCGAGTTAGGTGAGCAGATACTAAGGCTTAACGGCGATGCCGATACAGGCCTTAACGGGCTTCATCATATCACACTTGACGAACTAAAGAGTATTAAGGGAATCGGTCAGGTTAAAGCGGTTAAAATAAGGTGTTTAACCGAGTTCGCGATGAGGATGGCGAGGGAATGCGCGGCGGAGCGCCTATCGTTCAACAGCCCTTTATCAATTGTCAATTACTACAAGGAATCACTCAGGCATCGCGAGCGTGAAACCGTGTTGCTGTTGCTTCTGGATAATCGTTTGCATTTACTGGAAGAATATGTTTTGTCCGTCGGGACGGTAAAGGCTTCACTGCTGTCTCCGCGTGAAGTTTTCATAAAAGCGGTCAGTAAGAAAGCGGTTTATATTATGCTCTTACACAATCATCCGAGCGGCGATTCGAAGCCAAGCGAAAACGACATTAAAATAACAGAGCAAATTAAAGCGGCAGGCAAATTAATGGATATACCTTTGATTGACCACATAATTATCGGTGATAATTATTATAGCTTCAAAGAAAACGGGTTATTATAGCAAATGACATAATGATGCCGGTCATTATGCATTTCCCGCAGGGCATGATTTGCGAAACAAATCAGGAAGGTACGGTTTTAAAATGGCTAACAATGTATACGGTATTGATTTAGGTACCAGCAATATCAAGATTTACTCAAGATCAGATGATGTTATATTGGTTGAAAAAAATATGATCGCCATCGAAAATAAAGACACCATTTTCGCATATGGTGATTCGGCTTTCGATATGTATGAAAAAGCACCGGGCAATATTAATATTTCATACCCCTTATGCAGCGGGGTTATTGCCGACATTAAGAACATGGAACTATTGGTTCGCTATTTCATCGGCGATTTGGCGAAAGGAAATATCCGTCCCGCCGATTATTTTATCGCGGTGCCAACGGATATTACCGAGGTAGAAAAGCGCGCTTTTAAAGACCTGATCAATAAAGCGGGCGTTAAAGCCAAGCGCATAATGGTAGTGGAAAAAGCGATTGCCGACGGTTTAGGACTAGGGATTGATGTCAAGAACTCACAGGGAATCCTGATGGTTAACGTCGGTTATGATACGACGGAAATATCGATTCTTTCCCTGGGCGGTATTGTCCTTTCCCGCTTAATTAAGACAGGGGGGCTTAAATTCGATGATGCCATCCGCGGGGCAATCAGAAAAGAATTTAGTTTGATTATCGGCGGCAAAACAGCCGAAAATGTCAAAATCGATTTAAAGAGCCTTGCCAAAGAAGGTAAACCCGCGGTGGTTTACGGCCGTGATATCGTGACAGGCTTACCTGTCGAGCGGGAAATTCCGACAGGGTTAGTCGATGAAACGCTGAGAGAACATTTCAATATGATAATTGATAATGTTAAGGTAATCCTTGAACGGACGCCGCCTGAATTAGCGGCGGATATTTATCGGCACGGTATTTATTTAACGGGGGGCGCATCACAGGTGAATCATTTCGCGGAGCTGATGAGGAAGGGAACGGGACTCGGCGTCAATGTTTCCGAAAATCCGATTACCAGTGTCGCCGTGGGGTTATCGAAAATTATCAAGGATGATAATTATAAATCGGTGGCATATGCCGTTGAAGGAATGAGCAGATGAGTCCAATTGTCAAAAAAAAGGGAGAGAAGTTTACACTGTCAGGTAAATATCTCCTTTTTATTTTAACAATCCTCTGTACGGGTTTGATTGTCCTGACCCTATATACAGATTATATCTCAAGACCCTTAAGCGTAATTGCGGGAAGAATCGTCGTCCCGATGCAGGAGGGGATTAGTTATGTCGGCAGTTCTTTGAGCGGCCGTTCGGAAGAGCTTGTCCATATTCGGGATTTGCTGGCGGAAAATGAGCGTTTACGCAGTCAGATTGACCAATTAACGATTGAAAATACGATGTACAAGCAAGACCGTTATGAATTAACTAACCTGCGTGATCTTTATGATTTGGACGCTCAGTACGATGATTATGAAAAAATCGGCGCCCGTATCATCGCCCGTGACCCCGGGAACTGGTTTCATTCATTTACGATTAACAAAGGTTATGAAGATGGCTTGGAAGTTGATATGAATATTATGGCAGGCAGCGGCTTAGTCGGGCGAATCACAAAAGTTGGCCCCAACTGGTCGAAGGTAATTACGATTATTGCCGATAATTCATATTTAAGCGGGCAGGTTCTGGCAACCGAGGATACGCTGATTGTAAGCGGTAATTTGGAACTTTATGCCGACGGGGTCGTGGAGTTTGAACAGCTAAAAGATAATGCCGACCGTGTTGTCATCGGTGATAAAATCGTTACTTCAAATATTAGTAATAAGTATCTTCCGGGTATTTTGATCGGCTACATAACAAGTATAAACCGCGACGCCAATAATCTTACGAAATCAGGACGCTTAACCCCGGCGGTTGATTTCGAACGTCTTGATATAGTTTTAGTTATTTTGGAGTTAAAGCAGGAAATAGAAGAATGAGAAAAATTATAATATATATTATCTTAATTATATTTTGTTTTTTGCTTCAATCGACGGTTTTTCGGGGACTAGCTTTTGCGGGAATAGTGCCGAATTTTTTAATTGTCTTAACCGCGTCTTTGGGCTTTATGCGCGGTGAGCGGACAGGTCTGTTGATTGGTTTGTTTTGCGGACTGCTAACGGATATTTTCTTTGGTGATGCAATCGGGCTGTATGCGATGATATATATGTATATTGGCTTTTTAAACGGTAAGTTCAGCGGTATTTTTTATCCTGAAAACATCAAACTGCCGATGACACTCATATTATTCAGCAATTTATTTTATGGCTTATTCACCTATATGTTATTATTTATGATGCGGAGCCGCCTTAATTTTAGCTATTATTTTGTTAATATTATTTTCCCTGAAATTATATATACGATTTTGATAACCTTGTTCCTATATCCGCTGATACTTGTTTCACAATTTGATTTACGTCCCAAAAATGATGCGGAGACCACTAATTAATGACGAAAGGCAAAAAAGATGTTTGATGATTTGAAAGAAAACTTTTTTAATATGGTTACGTCGCGTCTTTTTTTGCTGTTCATCCTTTTTACGGTGATTTGTATTATTTTACTGCACCGTGTTTTCGATTTACAGATTGTTCGCGGTGAAGAATTTCTTGACACTTTTCAATTGAAAATTAAAAAAGAAAAAACTATTTTAGCTTCCCGCGGTAAAATTTATGATCGTAACGGCAAACTGTTAGCCTACAATAACCTGTCCTATTCCGTCACAATTGAAGACGTTTATGAGTCGGGGCGCGGCAAAAACGCCAACTTGAATGCGACGATTAAGACCTTAATCGAAATGATTGAAAAGTGCGGCGATAGTACCGTCAGTGATTTCCGGATTTTTTTGGATCAGAATAATAATTATGCCTTTACGACCGACGATCGGGAAGATCGGCAGCTGCGCCGTTTTTTGGCGGATGTATATGGCAAAAGAAGATTTGATGAACTTGACTATAAAGAGCAAACCGCCACGGCGGAAGAGGTCGTCGAGTTTTTAGGCGGGACGACCCGTTTCGGAATCGGGGCAATGGAAACGATTGAGGACGAAAACGGAAAAGAAAGAGATGTTTTTGTCGTCGGCAAAGGTTTTACCAAAGAAGAAGTCATGAAAATCATGACCATCCGTTACGATATGAGTAATAACAGTTTCCAAAAGTATATCGCCACGACGGTCGCGACTAATGTTAGTGAAAAAACGGTTGCGATGGTGATGGAAAATAGTGATATTTTAAGAGGGGTGCAAATCACGGAAGATACCGTCAGAAGTTATGTTGACAGTATCTATTTCGCTCACATACTGGGATATACAGGGAAAATTTCGCAGGAAGAACTTGAAAATTTCCGTGCCGCTCCAAGCGGTAATCAATATGATATGAATGATAAAGTCGGTAAACTGGGGATTGAGCAATCGCAGGAGCATATCTTGCAAGGCAGTAAAGGATATGAGACGGTCTTTGTTAACAGCGTCGGGAAAGTTATTGATACCAGTGATTATGTCGAGCCGATCGCGGGAAATGATGTGTATCTGACGATTGATAAAGAGTTGCAAATGGCGATTTATCATATTCTTGAAGAAAATATCGCCAGTATTATCTATACGAAGTTACGGGATATTAAGGAGTATAAACCGACGGATAATTCATCGGCGGTGGATATTGTTATTCCGATTTATGATGTCTATTTTGCCTTGATAAATA
>WQST01000185.1 GCA_009787745.1 Lachnospiraceae bacterium | reverse complement strand
CCGCGGGGGGGACTTGGGCGGCGATGGCGTGGGCGGCGGCGATTTTCATTTGGTCGTTGATATCGCTTGCGCGAACGTCTAAAGCACCGCGAAAAATTCCCGGGAAAGCCAGAACGTTATTTATTTGGTTGGGAAAATCACTGCGTCCTGTGCCGACGATTTTGGCGCCCGCTTTCAGGGCTAGGTCGGGCATGATTTCGGGGACGGGGTTTGACATGGCGAAAATGATGGGGTCGGGATTCATACTGCGAACCATTTCTTCGGTAACTAAATTGGGCGCGGAAACACCGATGAAAACATCGGCGCCGACTAATACATCGGCTAAGGTTCCTGCTTTCTTCCCCCGATTGGTGATTGCGGCGATTTCGGTTTTTTCGGCGTTTAAGTTTGCGCGGCCTTCATAAATCGCGCCTTCACGGTCACAGAGTATGACGTTTTTGAGACCGTAATTTATCAGTAATTTTACAATCGCAATTCCCGCGGCACCTGCGCCGACGATAATGACATTAATGTCATTTATCTCGCGAGCAGTTATTTTCAGGGCGTTTATCAGTGCCGCCAGTGTCACGACTGCGGTACCGTGCTGGTCGTCGTGAAAAATCGGTATTTCGCATATTTCCTTTAATTGCCGCTCGATTTCGAAGCAGCGGGGTGCGGAGATGTCTTCTAAGTTGATACCGCCGAAGCTTCCTGCTATTAAAGATATCGTTCTAACGATTTCATCGGTGTCTTTCGTCCGCAAGCATAGAGGAAAAGCATCGACGTCGGCAAATGTTTTGAAAAGAGCGCATTTTCCTTCCATAACTGGCATTGCGGCTTCCGCTCCGATATCGCCGAGACCTAAGACGGCTGTTCCGTCGGTAATTACGGCGACCAAGTTTTTGCGGCGGGTTAAGGCGTAGCTTTTATCAGGGTCTTTTTCGATTTCGAGGCATGGCTCGGCTACCCCCGGAGTATATGCCAGTGATAAATCTTCCTTTGTATTAAGCGGGGTGCGACAGATTACCTCGATTTTTCCCTGCCATTCGTAGTGTTTTTTGAGTGATTCTTGGGCGTAGTTCATTGTTTTATTCTTTGACTCATTAGGTCAATTTGCCTTTGCTAGTTTTTATAAGCCTGCCGCCGTAATTTCAGCGGATATTTCTGAAATACTTAGTTCGATTCCTGCTTTCCTGGCGGCTGAGTTGATAGCGCCGACGACAGGATAAACTTCCAGCGATTTAAATGACAGTTTCCGTCCGGGTAATTGGGCGGCGACCTTTTCCGCAATTAGGTTCGGTAAAATGCGGACTTTTTCTTTTACAAAAACGGAACCTGCTAAAATAATATTCAATGCTTTATCCGTCGGAAAGTCATATGTTTTCGCCATGTAAATGATTCCGCCCGCGTAATGGCCGGCGGATTCATTTAAGATGCGGATTGCCATCTCATCACCTTCGCCTGCGGCCTTGAAAACGAAATTATTAAGATGAGAACCTAGTTTCAGTGTCTCTTCTTCGATTCTGGCGGTGACAGTTTCCACATATTTCGCCGGGTCAGAAATTTTCAGCTCGGCAAATAAATATTTCGTCATGACGGTTTCTTTTTCACTTTTAAATAGTTCGCCGTAAACACAGCCCAAAAGCTTCTCGCCGAACCATGCACCGCCGCCGCAGTCATTGCTTAAGTAACGAATACCGCCGACTTGGATAGTTTCACCGTTTAAATCAATCGCGGCAATTGAAGAGCCTGTCCCATTAATCGCACATATCCCCACTCCGTCGGGACATCCCGCAGGAACACCAAGGAATGCGTCATTACAGAGAAGGAATTCGGGGAGCCCGATATCCTTGACAAACTCTGAGACGAGTTCATGCTGTTTCGCGGTATCTACGCCTGCGATTCCCAGAACGGCATAGGAAACATCCTGCGGTATCGCACCGATATTGGCGAGTGTTTCTTTAATGAAATCGCTAAGTTTACCTTTAAGTTCTGTGAATGAGCCTTCCATGTTTTCATGGTTTAGGGAACCGCATTTTCCGACTGTTAGGCATTTGCCTGATTCATTGAAAACTGCCATATGGCTTTTGGTTCCGCCGCCATCGATACCGATAATTAGTTTTTTCATTTTTTCTCCCTGTTTATTGCCGAGACTTTGAATAGCAAACATTTATATAAAAAACCGCGGTAAATATTCTTTATTTGCTAAGAGCATTTCTTCTAACATCGGCGCGGCAATATCATAATCACCGATTAAGGGATGAACCATCAAAGCCGCTAATGCCGCATCACGGTCGCCGTTTACTGCGGCTTTCACCGTTAAACGCTCATATGACTTAACCGCCTGCATCATGCCAATCAAATATTCATTATAAACACTGACAGGAAGCGGTCTTGCCCCGCTCTTGGTAATTTCGCATTTGACTTCAACGACATCATCACTGCGCATAAACGGAATCGCCCCGTCATTTTTCGTGGCGACTACCATCGTTTCGCAAGTATTATTATAGATCGCTTCCGCTACCGAAACAGCCGCCGTCGAATAAAGCGAACCGCCGCGCTTCGATAACTCTTCGGGTTTTTCGTGTAATGACGGGTCGGCATATTTGGCGATCAAACTTTCTTCAAGCAAGGTACACTCTTCGCCGCGGCTTAACTCAGCTTTCAGACATTTATCGATTTGTTGCTTCCGCGTGTAAAAATAGCTTAAGTATGATGAAGGAATATAGGGAATCGCCCGTAAAAGCGCGGGGTCAAAATCGATTTGGGGAATGTTTTTCATCGATTGCCTGCTTTTTCCTAAAAGCTGAGATAATAAATTATCGGTCTCACCCTTTTTCATCACCGCCGTAATAAAACTTAAGTGGTTAAGCCCGATATATTCATAATCAAACTCGCTCGTCCCAATCTTATCTTCCACATCTTTTAGCATATTTATCGCACAGTTGCAAAGACCGATCATTTTCGTCGCGGTTTCCGTCAAAACCGCCTGCGCAATAATACCTGACGGATTCGAAAAATTAATCATCCAGGCATCATCCGCCGCTCTTTCTTTCATTAAACGGGCAATGTCCAAAATAACTGGGACTGTCCTGAGCGCTTTCATAAATCCGCCCGCACCCGTCGTTTCCTGCCCGAGACAGCCGTACTTAAGCGGTATTTTTTCGTCAGTAATGCGGGCTTTCATTTTTCCGACCCTTAGCTGACCGAAAACGAAAGACGCTTCGTCAATTGCGCGGTTTAGGTCACTCGTTAGAGTGACCTCACCGCGGAAACCGGCGGCTTCCATCTGCCGTTTGGCTANCCCGCCGACGATATTAAGGCGCTCTTCATCGATGTCCATTAAGACGAACTCGGTAAAGGGCAAGATATCCCGCCTAGCGGTAAAACCCTCGATAAGCTCGGGGGTATATGTGCTTCCTGCGCCGATTATGGCCGCTTTTAATTTTTTCATATGGTTATCCGTAATTTCGCCGTTTTGCGGCCTGTTAATTGTTCACTTCTTGAATCGGGCGCCTGTCCGCCGATATATACATCGGCGTTTCCACTTTTATACTTAAAAACACCTTCTTTATTATACAATCCAAAAGCTTCTTTTGGCAAATGAATTTTTACCTCTTTTGCTTCGCCCGGGTTTAAGAAAACTTTCTTTATCCCTTTAAGCTGTGCATTGGGAGTACCCTCACCGTCAATTTTTATATACGCTTGCACGGTTTCCGCCGCCGCGATTTTTCCGGAATTTCTGACCGTCAGACTGATATTTATGCCGTCGTCTGTCAGGCTATCACAATCAGCACTTACGCCTTCAAAAGTAAAATCGGTATATGACAGGCCATAGCCAAACGGATATAAAGCCTCGCCCGTCATATAACGATAAGTCCGGCCTTTCATATTATAATCCGTAAACTCAGGCAGTTCATCAAGACTTCTATAAAAAGTCACGGGAAGCTTCCCTTCGGGAGAATTTTCGCCAAACAGAATCTGCGCAATCGCTTTTCCGCCCTGCGCCCCCGGGTACCAGCCCTGGATTATCGCCTGAATATGCTCGTCGGCGAAATTAATTGCCAGCGCACTGCCCGATAAAAGAATCAGGATACCGGGTTTTCCGCTCTTTACTATTTCATCCAAAATAAGCTGCTGCAAACCGGGTAAATTAAGGTTGGGCTTATCACCGCTCCCATATTCATTTCCCGTGTCGCCCTCTTCGCCTTCTAAGGTTGCATCAAGCCCGAGACAAGCGATAACAACATCACTTAAACGGCAGATTTCTTTTACTTCGGAAATCCGGTCATTCTCCATACACAGGCCGCCGGTCTTATCCTTATACAAATGGCATCCGACCGAAGTCATCACCCTGATATCGTCGCCGACATAATCCTGAATACCTTCAAGCACCGTAATATATCGGGCCGATGTCCCTTCATAATTACCGACCAGAGCTTCACGGCTGTTGGCGTTCGGCCCGATTACGCCGATTGTTTTTAATTTCGGGTCGTTTTTATCAAGGGGTAAAATGCCGTCATTCTTAAGCATAACAACACTTTTCAGTGCCGCTTTCAGGTTAAGTTCACGCATTTTCGGCGCATCAACCTGCTCGTATGTGATCTTATCATAAGGGTTATCTCCTTTATCATCGAACATTCCCAGCTTCATGCGGGCGCTGAAAAGATTAATCAGCGCTTCATCGATTCGCTCTTCTTTTACCCNGCCCTCTTCGACGGCCTGCTCCAAATAGTAGAAAAGATTACCGCAGTTAAGGTCACAGCCATTGTTCATCGCCATTGAAACCGATTCAACGGGGGTCGAAGTCACCAGATGCCCTTCATGGAAATCCTTAATCGCCCAGCAATCACTGACGACATGTCCTTTAAAGCCCCATTTATCGCGCAGAATATTCAGCAATAATTCCTTACTGCCGCAACACGGCTCGCCGTTCGTCCTGTTATACGCGCCCATGACCGCTTCGACCAAACCTTCCTGAACACATGCCCTGAATGCAGGTAAATAAGTCTCATATAAATCCTGCGTTGTTGCGATAGCATTAAAACTGTGACGCAAGTCCTCAGGCCCTGAATGGACAGCGTAATGCTTGGCACAGGCGGCGGCTTTCAGATAATTTTCGTCGTGACCTTGTAAGCCCCAAATAAATCTTACCCCCAGG
>WQST01000184.1 GCA_009787745.1 Lachnospiraceae bacterium | reverse complement strand
AGCCCCGAAGCCATCATGCGTGACCGCAAATGCAGGGCCGATCATGGCAATCATGGCGGGGTTTTCCAGCATTGATGCCAGTTCATTATCATCGCCGACAATTTCGATCATCGCGGGAACAAGCCCGACCACAACCAAAAGAAGGACAATAATCCAAACAGAAGCAATTATTCGTTCACGGCGAAGCATAAATCGCGCTAGTTTTCCTGTATTTGCAAAACTGTTCATTTTAACCTCCCTATCAGGTACTGAAAAGCCGCGCTCTCGCGACTCATACTACTCTACTTTTTATAGTGTTGCATGAATAATTCTTCTAAGGTCGGCTCATTTTTACCGGGATTATTCGCGCTGAACTGATTGCGAAGCTCTTCTAAAGTACCTACCTGAACTATTTCCCCTTCTCTGATAATTCCGATCCGATCGCAAAGCCTTTCAACTTCTGACATTATGTGGCTTGAAAGTAAGATACCCTTTCCCTCTTTTTTCTGCTCCAGTACACATTCCTGAAAAACCTGTTCCATCAGCGGGTCAAGACCGCTTGTCGGTTCATCTAAAATGTATAAGTCGGCCTCAGAAGCAAATGCCGCTATCAAAGCAACTTTTTGCCTGTTTCCTTTAGAATATGTACGGCATTTTTTGGTTGGGTCAAGATCAAACGCCTTAATCAACTTTTCGCGTAGCGCTTTATTATGCGTTCCTCTCAGGCTCACAAACAAATCAATTACTTCACCGCCTGTAAGATTCGGCCACAGATTCACATCACCCGGAACATAGGCGATGCGTTTATGTATCTCAACCGCATCTTTCCACGCATCTTTGCCAAATACTTTCACACTTCCTTGTGTCGCCTGTAAAATTCCCAAGATTACCCGAATTGTCGTGGATTTGCCCGCTCCGTTAGGGCCGATGTAAGAGAAAACCTCACCTTCGGCAATTTTAAGATTAATATCATTTAGTGCCGTAAATTTCCCGAACTTTTTGGTTACATTGTTAACTTCCACACTGTAATTCATGCTAATCCTCCTTATTTTTTATCATCACTCAAAAACCTTAAACCCAACATTCAAATCCACCTCCCCTTTAATCCCGGCAACAGTCCCCTTAGCCGTATACTGCCAGATACTATGTTCATACGGGAAATACATCTGCGGGCGGAAGAACGCGAACCACTTTTCATAATCCTCTAACCGCGTCATATCAAGCATCAGGAAAAAACTACGCAAATTCCCATAAATCATCGGCGTATATCCCGCTTCCTTAATCCGCTCACAAAAAGCAATCGTAATATTAGTCCACTCTTCCTGCGTCATAAATTGTGTCCGCGGATTGCGCGTGTCAATCGCTTCTACGTCAATGACGACAGGATACTTCACATCATATTCGGCGATATGCTCAAGGACAAATTCCGCTTCTTCAATCGCTTCCGCTTCATTCAAAGCCTGGGTAAAAAAGTACACCCCGACATCAACCCCGTTATCCAAAGCACCCTTCATATTACCTTCATAATATGTATCGACTACCAAAGTCCCTTCCGACGAACCGCGGAAACCGACCCTGATAATCGCGAAATCGACCCCGTCATTAGCAACCTTCCCCCAATCAATGGTTTCCTGATACCGGGAAACATCGATACCTTTTTGGGAAATAATATTGCCGTCGTCATCGTGATAAGCTAAGATTCCGTTATCATCAAGGACAAAGTTATCCGTATTGTAACTATGCTTCTTAAGTTCATCCAAAATCGGGATAAAATAATATTTTCCATCAGCTATTACGACCATATCATTAGGGAACATCGCTCTAAGGATCGCCGAAATCTCTTCTCCTTCCGTTAAACGGAATTTTAGTTCATCCAGTACTTCATCCGCTGTATTTTGCCGGGCAAAATCTTTATTTTCTAAAAGAGCTTGCGTTAATAAATCTATCTCCTCCTCCTCATCATCGACATGCAAGATATTTTCGTCTTCTTCTTTGACCGATTCTTCTTGGTTTCCGAAAACATCATCTTCAATCCTGCCCATAACAGGAATAAATTCCTGTTTCATGCTTTGATTTTCTAAAAGAAGGTAAATACAGCCTGTAAGTGACGCTAACGCGATAAAACAAACAGCTATCGTTACTAATAAATTCCCCGTTTCACGTCTTTTGCGGTTATTTTGATGCTTTTCATTCCGCATTTTCTTTTTCGCTTCGTCTCTTCCCAATGGTTCCATTGTTGCTCCTTTTGTAAATTGATTCACATTAAGTATATTAACAGTTGACGAGATAATCAACCAGAAAATTTTAGAATTTCATTAAGACCAAAGCCCCATAAATTATTGGCTGATGAAACATATAAATTATCAGGCTTTTACGCCCCATAAAACCTAAGCTGTTATGCAAAGCCCTATATATTCCAACCTGTGATAAGGGATATTTTGACAGAAAAAAATTATCAAGCTTGAATAACCATTCCGCAAGATAATATCCGCCGAGATATAGAAACCACCACGGCAATAGCGGAAAATAATCCGCCGATGAAAAAGCGGCATTCGGCAGTCCCAGAAAAAACAAAAACGGTGTTTTATATAAGCCGGAAGAAAGCGGAAACTGCCACAGGGAAAAAAAGCTGAGGTATCCCGAGGAAATATAGCGGAATAATATAAATAAAAATAAAGCCGCCGGTAATCCAATCGCCGCAGGAATCCGCTTTATTATCGGTTGTACCAATATCGTTAAAAAAACCGCCGACCCGAGAAAATGCAAAATGCCAAATAAAATTAACTGCTCAGGCATTACTAAATATGTCGAAATAGTTAGGATAACAGCACATAATAAAATTATCAGCCCTCTTTTACGAAGGTTTTTGCTTAATTTAAAGGAAACACCTGAAACTAAAATAAAAGTAAAGCAAATCGCTTGTTGCCAGACAAAACATTGTCTGATGCTAAACCAACTAATCGATACCCCAAATATATAAACCAAATCATAAAGCAAATGATAAGCGATCATATTAATAAGAGCCAAACCGCGAATAATATCCATACCCATTATGCGCTCTTTATTTTGCCTTTTAACTAAATTGTCTTTCACTTCTTCACCATCTTTAAACAAATTTCGTCGCTTCCTTAAGCCAGATTAGCTCATCCTCCGAAAGATAATCACACATATTTTCATATACACTCTGATGATACTCATTAAGCCTAAGTCGGTCTTCCGCCGACATCCGCGTAACATCAAGCGCCGCTAAATCAATCGGTACAAATGTCAGCGGTTCAAAAGCGAGGAATTTTCCATCTTCGTTTTCCGCAACTTTTTTGACCGCCATTATATTTTCAATCCTAATCCCGTACTCTCCTGCCTTATAAACCCCCGGTTCATTAGAAATTATCATCCCGGGTTCAATAACCGCCTCCTGACAATCCTCCCGATACGGCATCCTGATATTTTGCGGCCCTTCATGAACACTCAGCATATAACCGATGCCATGGCCCGTTCCGCATTTATAATCGCTTCTAAGCTCCCATAAAGGCATACGTGCCGCGATATCAAGGTTACGCCCCGTACAACCATAAAGAAATGTTAAATTACTTAGATTAAGCATTCCCCGCACCACCGCGGTGAAATAACGCTTAACATCATTACTGACATCACCCATAACAATCGTCCGTGTAACATCCGTCGTACCGCCAAAGTATTGACCACCTGAGTCAATCAAAAATAGCCCTTCTTTTTCAATCACCGTATTACTATCTTCTGTGGCCTGATAATGCATCATCGCCGCATTCGCACCGTAAGCGGCAATCGTTCCAAAAGATAAATCAATAAAACCTTCCGTTTCTCTCCGTAATTGATCTATTTTACTTGCCGCTTCCATTTCGGTGACCTGTTGGTCATTTTCTTTTAACCACTTGATGAATCTTATCACCGCAGCACTATCTTTTTTATAAACATTATTCAAATGTCTTAGTTCGGCTTCGTTTTTAATTGCTTTTAAAATTACGGTCGGGCTTTTAGAAAGGATGGGGTTTGCTTTTTGTTCGATTATTTTGTAAATATGAAAATTACATTTTTCCTGATCCAAGATTATTTTTTGCTTCGGTGTTATTGCCAAATCATTAAGCCGGGTATAAAAACTATGATAATCAACGATTTCTATATCCAAATTCGCGAACTTGACGCCAAGTTCCTCGCTTAACGCTTCGGTTTGAACGAATAAATATGTTTTATCTTCCGCCACATATGCATATGACAGCGCCACAGGATTATCAGGAATATCACTGCCGCGAATGTTAAAGAGCCACATTATATCATCAAGGCTGTTAATTATCAAGGCATCCGCATTCTCTTTATTGATTTTGTCTCTAACCTTTTTTAGTTTATCCGCAGTTGATTGACCGCACCAGTCAATCCCTAGTTCCCATATCGGATTCATCGGAAGCGACGGGCGTTCACGCCATATACCGGCTAATAAATCTGCTTCAAAATTGATTTTTATATTCTTATCCTCTTGTATTTTAGCAATTTTCCGACCTGTTTGGATAGATAAAAGCCGTCCGTCAAATGCCAGGGTTTCTCCGTCTTTCAGCGTTTTTGTGAGATACTCAAAAATGGTCGGTACTTTCGGCTCTCCCATTCGATAAAGTTTAATCGCTTTGCCTAAAAGTTCTTTCTCAGCTTGGGTGAAATAACGCCCGTCTGTCCATAGCCCCGCTTCTTTTTCCGTAACGATTAATATTCCTGCGGAACCTGTAAAACCTGACAAAAATTCGCGCCCTTTAAAAGCCGCACAAACATATTCCGACCCGTGATGATCTCCTGTCGGCAGGAAATAACAATCAATTCGGGCTTTCTTCATCTCATTCCTAAGCCAAGTAATTCGTTCCATAATCTCTCCGCTGTTGATATCATGA
Organism: Lachnospiraceae bacterium; assembly: GCA_009787745.1. GTDB lineage: Bacteria > Bacillota > Clostridia > Lachnospirales > Lachnospiraceae > UBA935. Next base: position 311 of record WQST01000184.1, on the reverse strand, counting down.
TTCCCTTCGGAAATCATGCCCTCGGGGGATGCGCACTAAAGACGCGCCGATATAATGTCTAGCGACATTATATCATGATTCCCTTCGGAAATCATGCCCTCCGGGGGATGCGCACTAAAGACGCGCCGATATAATGTCTAGCGACATTATATCATGATTTTCCGCCCAAGCCAATCAAATGAATCGCGGATTTTCAATGTTCATAAAAATTTAACTTGTCTTTTTCTTTTCAATACTGTAAAGTTATGGCATATATACATTAATTATCACAAGCTTGTCTTGCGAATACATGAGGTGTAAATGGAACAAAA
>WQST01000183.1 GCA_009787745.1 Lachnospiraceae bacterium | reverse complement strand
GACTATATCGACCGCATCACAACAGAAATCCCGGCGATATATAACACGATTTATATAAGAAGTGACGATATGACGGAACTTACTTCTTATCTAAAAGAAAATAAAATTGATTTTACCACGATAGACGATGATAAAACTAGTTTTGATACGATTATGGAAAGTATGTCGGTACTCATTTGGTTTATGATTGCCTGCTCCGTTTTACTGGGATTTACGGTACTTTACTCTGTGGGGTTGATAAACCTATCCGCGCGGGAGTACGAATATATGTTCATGGGTATAATGGGGTATCCCCACAGGGGTATCTTAACAGCGCATATTAAAGAAAGCATCGGGCAGCTTATTTTCGCGATACCGCTTGGCTTTATTTCAGGCAATTTACTTTTAGAAGCTATTAAGGGAGAATTTTCCGGCAGTAATTTCGTTATTTCAACCGCAATACTACCGCGAAGCTACATTATTTCGGCGGTATCCGTCATTTGCGTAACCGCAATGATGGCGTTCGTTACATCACAGCATATTGATAAACTTGATATCGTCGAGGGCTTAAAAGTGCGTGATGAATAACCTTACAACTTTAAATAAACTTAATCTTCTTAACCATATTCACAAATTCCTGATTATTCCTCGTCTTAGCGAACATATCTAAAATACGGTCAACCGATTCTTCGGGCTTCATACCATTCAGAGCCTTACGGATAATATTGATCGCTTCAAGTTCGTCTACGGCAAGCAGTAAATCTTCTCTTCTCGTACCTGATTTCGGGATATCAATCGCCGGGAAAATCCTTCTTTCCTGTAGCTTACGGTCGAGAATCAGTTCCATATTCCCTGTGCCTTTAAATTCTTCATAAACGACATCATCCATCTTACTGCCTGTTTCGACTAAGGCTGTCGCCAAAATCGTTAATGAACCGCCTTCGCGCATATTACGCGCCGCGCCGAAGAAACGTTTCGGCATATGCAGTGCCGCAGGGTCAAGGCCGCCGGAAAGGGTACGCCCGCTGGGGGGGACGACTTGGTTATAAGCACGGGTCAGGCGGGTAATACTATCAATCAAAATAATGACATCGCGGCCATGCTCGACTAAACGGCGTCCGCGCTCGATAACCATTTCCGAAACACGCTTGTGATGTTCGGGCAATTCATCAAAAGTCGAATAAATTACCTCTACATTCGGTCCTTCGATGGCTTCTCTGATATCCGTTACTTCCTCGGGACGTTCATCTATCAAAAGAATGATCAGATGCGCATGGGCGTTATTTCGTTTAACCGAACGGGCGACATCTTTGAGCAGGGTAGTTTTTCCCGCTTTCGGCGGGGAAACGATCATACCGCGCTGACCTTTACCGACAGGACTGATTAAATCCATAATTCGCATTGCGACACTGGCACCGGGCATTTCTAATTTTAGGCGCTCATTGGGGAAAATCGGGGTCATATCTTCGAAATTAGAACGGGTACTCGCCACTTCGGGGCTATATCCGTTTATTGATTTAACAATCAACAAGGCGGCGAATTTCTCACCTTGCGTTTTGATTCTTGTACTGCCTTCAAGAATATCTCCTGTTTTTAATCCGAAACGACGAATCTGGCTGGGAGCGACATAGACATCACGTTCACCGGGGAGATAATTTTCACAGCGGATGAAACCATAGCCGTCAGGCATAACTTCAAGTATACCATGGGCGATAATGCCGCTGTCAAGTTCACCGTGGAAGCGGTCTTCATCACGCCGTTCATGACGCTCACCGCTTGATTGGTCGGCATCAGCCTTCTCGATATTGCTATGGAGAGTACTGCCGTAGCCGGGTGATTTAATCGGCTTTTCGTAAGTTCTGCTGCCCGTTTTGACATCAGGTTTTACGTCATTTTTGGCTTCGGTCTTAGTATCAGCACTTTTTTTGCTATCGACGTATTGTTTAGCCCTTTCGCGTTTTTCCTGCTCCTTAAGCTCTTTTTCCTGCTTATCTTTTTCATCTTCTTTAAGCATCAGTTCAACAACATCAGCTTTTTTAAGCAAGGAAACGCCTTTAAGCCCCCTGGCTTTAGCAATCGCTTTCAAATCAGCTACTGCCAATGATTCATATCTTTCCCTCATAAAAACTCCTATCTCTTTATCTAAAAAATTCCACACCAATTCGTTCTAAAACATTGGACGCCGCTTCGGGGTCTGATGTTTTGATTGCCAAAGCAGCTTCTTCGGTACCTGTACATAGCGCATACATATATTCAATATTAATCCCCGCATCACATAGGACGGTCAAAATATTTTGTAACGCCCCCACTTGATGGGGCATTTTGACCGCGAGAATCTCCGTTAAAGTCGCAGACAGACCGTTGTCGCGTAAAGCCTTTTTACCTTCTTCAGGCTCTGATACTAAAAGGCGAAGCATACCATATTCACTCGTATCGGCAAGGCTCAACGATAATATATTAATATTTTTCTCCGCTAAAATACGTAAGACATCCGAAAGCCTGCCTTCGCGGTTTTCTAAAAAGACGGATAGTTGTTTCATTCTCTCTCCTATAGATTGCGGCGCAAGTCCGCAATGACGTTTAAACTAATTTACGTTTATCAATAACCCGGACGGCTTTACCCATGCTGCGTTCGATTGTTCGCGGTTCAACTAATTTAACAGTAATCGCTAAACCGATCGCATCGCGGATTGTCCGCTCGATTTTTTTCGTTAAAGCTTCAAGCTCTCTAATTTCATCAGAAAAATAACGGTCTTCAACCTCGACTTTCATCTGTAAGATATCAAGATTATTAACACGGTCAACTTCCATAATGTAGTGCGGTGACGTCTCACCCATTTCGATCAGGGCGGCTTCAATTTGGGAAGGGAAGACATTGACGCCGCGGATAATCAGCATATCATCCGAACGCCCTTTGAAGCGGCTGATTCTGGCAAGTGTCCGCCCGCATTCACATTTATCATAACTGATACTTGTCAAATCCTTCGTCCGATAGCGAATCAGAGGAATACCCTCCTTCGTCAGAGTTGTGAAAACTAACTCTCCTGTCTCGCCCGAAGCGGCTGTCTTTAGCGTCTCAGGGGTAATGATTTCAGGCAAGAAATGATCTTCATAAACATGCAAACCTGTATGATGGATACAGTCGCAGGCCACCCCCGGACCCATTATTTCCGAAAGCCCATAAATATCATGAGCGCTGATTTTCAGCTTATCTTCGATTTGGATGCGCATTGCTTCGGTCCATGGTTCGGCGCCGCAAATCGCTGATTTTAGTTTGATGTCCGCAATCCGCCCTTCCGCTTCAAGGGTTTCGGCGATGTGCAATAAGTATGAAGGAGTACAGGCAATTGCGGTCGCGCCTAAGTCCTCCATCATCGTCGTCAGCTTCTTGGTATTTCCCGTTGACATCGGAATAACAGTCGCCCCTAAATGCTCCGCACCGTAATGAGCTCCCAGACCCCCTGTAAATAAGCCGTAACCGTAAGCTACTTGAATCGTACTGCCTTTTCCCACGCCTGCCATTGTCAAGGCACGGGCGACACATTCTGACCAGATATCGATATCATGGCGGGTATAACCAACAACTGTCGCCTTGCCTGTCGTTCCGCTGCTTGCATGGATACGGACGATTTCGGACTGGGGGGCGGCGAAAAGCCCGAAGGGATAAGTATCACGTAAATCATCTTTCGTGGTGTAAGGAAGCTTTTCAATATCTTCGATACCCATAATATCTCCGGGTTCAAGCCCGACAGCCTGCATTTTTTTGCGATAATACTCGACATTATGATAAACTCTATTGACTACCTTAGTCAACCGTGCGTTTTGTAAAACGACCATTTGATCGCGGCTCATGCACTCTTTTGTTTCATTCCAAATCACGGGGAAATTCCTTTCTATATACTGCTATATCCAACCAAAAATGCTTCTTTATTCATATCGATAAGTTTTTCGGGAACGGTTTTTTCGATTGCCTTAAGCCAATCTTCTTTCGCAAATTCCATGTTCTTAGCAACAAGACCAACGATAATAACATTAAAAACACGGACGTTCCCAAGCTTTAGTGCCGCCGATTGAGCATCAATCGAGACGACATTACGGCGTTCTTTCAGCTTATTAACAATATCTTTAGGGTATTCGTTAGCCCCTGTGATTACGGTTACAGGGTCGATCCGCTGATCATTCAAGACCAAAATCCCGTCCTTTTTGAGAAAATGGATATAGCGCATCGCTTCAAGCTTTTCGAAGGCAATCAGGATATCCGCCCCGCCTTCTTCGACTAAAGGTTCGGCGACATCCTCGCCATAGCGGACATAAGTGACGACACTGCCGCCGCGCTGAGCCATTCCGTGAACCTCCGATACCTTTACATCGTATCCGGCAAATTGGGCAATCGCGCCCAGAATACGGCTGGTAAGTAAGGTTCCTTGACCGCCGACGCCGACGATCATGATATTTTTCGTTTGCATTATAAGACCTCCTATGCTTGCCAACTATTCGCTTAATGTTATCGCTTCAAATTTACATAATTCTTTACATAAACCGCAACCGTTACAGGAAACCTGATCGATTTCGACAAAGCCGTCTTTATTTTTGCGCATGGCCGGACATGCCGGGGAAATACACATGCCGCATTTCACGCATTTCGCGGGGTCAACACTGCATTTTCCTTTCGGCACGAAATCTTTTAACAGCGCGCAAGGCGATTTAATTACAATAACTGAAACGGCTTCACGAGCTAATTCCTGCTTTAGGGTCGATTCAAGCAAGGTAAGGTCAAAAGCGTCAACTTCATAGACATTTTCGATTCCCATCGCCCGGCATACCGCGGCGATATCGATTATATAAGCGGGATTGCCCATCAAATTCGTTCCTGTACCGGGGTGATGCTGATGCCCCGTCATTCCGGTCGTCGAATTATCAAGAATTACCACCGTTCCGATAGAATCATTATAAACCATGTTCATAAGTGAATTAACGCCTGTATGGAGGAATGTCGAATCGCCGATCAGGGCTACCCAGTCTTTAATATATTCGCGCCCTTTCGCTTTTTCCATTCCGTGTAAAGTCGAAATACTGGCACCCATACACACACAGGTATCCATGACATTAAGCGGCGGAACTGCGCCCAATGTATAGCAGCCGATGTCTCCCGCACCGTGGAGTTTTAATTTTTTCATGACTGCAAAAGCACTGCGGTGCGGACAGCCCGGACAGAGAATCGGCGGGCGGGCGGG
>WQST01000182.1 GCA_009787745.1 Lachnospiraceae bacterium | reverse complement strand
TATGTCGGGAAAAACAGATACGGAAGTAATTATCGGCGGGAAAGTTCTTACTTTAAGCGGTTATGAAAGTGAAGAATACCTCCAAAAAGTCGCGTCTTACATAAACAATAAGATTGCCGAATATAATAAAGTCGAATCGTTCAGGCGTCAGCCGATTGATCGCCAAAGTATTTTGTTACAGCTAAATATTGCCGACGATTATTTTAAAGCCAAGAAGCAAATCGATATTTATGATGAAGAAATAAAGATCAAAGAAAAAGAGTTATATGATTTGAAGCATGAACTGATCGCGTCCCAAATTAAACTCGAAAGTATGGACAAAAAACTTATGACCCTTAACAGTGAGTTAAATGAAAATACGAAGAAAATAATCCGTTTGGAAGCGGAAAAGAAATGAAATCAATTGAACTGTTATCGCCCGCAGGTAATTTTGCGGGGTTAATCGGGGCGATAAAAGCGGGAGCAGATGCGGTTTATCTGGGCGGAGAGCGTTTTTCCGCCCGTGCTTATGCGGGAAACTTTGATAATGAATCGCTGATCCGCGCGCTTAATCTAGCGCATTTATTTGAACGTCGGGTTTACCTGACGGTCAATACTTTAATAAAGGAAAAGGAATTTTCCGAGTTATATGATTTTCTGTGTCCCTTATATGAAAATGGTGTTGATGCCGTTATCGTTCAGGATCTTGGTATTCTCAGATGGATAAAAAATAATTTCCCCGGCCTAAAAATTCATGCCAGCACACAAATGAGCATTACAAGTATATATGGCGCCGAATTTTTGAAAGAAAACGGAATATCAAGGATTGTTCCCGCGCGGGAACTTTTGCTTTCCGAACTTAAGGAAATTAAAGAAAAGACCGATGTCGGACTGGAAACATTTATTCATGGCGCAATGTGTTATTCCTATTCAGGCAAGTGCCTGTTCAGCAGTGCTTTAGGAGAACGCAGCGGTAATCGCGGGCGTTGTGCGCAGCCTTGCCGCTTACCGTACCAAAAAAATGTGTCGCCCGGCGGCGGAGGCGATTGGTATCCCCTAAGCATGAAAGATATGTGTACAATTGATTTGCTTGGTGAATTAATTGAAAGCGGAATTGATGCCTTTAAAATCGAAGGAAGAATGAAAAAGCCTGAATATACAGCATTTGTTACCTCTGTTTATCGGAAACATATTGATTCATATTATCAGAAAGTTGAGGCGGTTTCTGACTGCGGACTTCGCGAATTGAAATCGCTTTACCTGCGCGGCGGTATAAGTCAGGGTTATTATAAAGAGAAAAAAAGTGCGGCGATGATTACTCATGATAAACCGACATATGATGCCGCCGATTTAGAGTTATTGAAGAAAATCAGAGCGGAGTATCTGGAACAAAAAATGACTATACCAGTCAATGGAAGAGCAATTTTACAGAAGGATAAAAATGCAGAACTAGCTATTTCATATAAAGATATAACCGTAAACACAAAGGGAAGCATTGTTCAGGAAGCGAAAAACCAACCCCTACTGACCGAATCAGTCAATAAGCAACTAATGAAAACAGGCGATACGAATTTTATTTTTCATCATCTTAATATCAAAATGACCGACGATATCTTTATCCCCGTCAAAGCGCTAAATGAGTTACGAAGAACAGCTTTAGCTAATTTAGAAGAAGAGATATTGCGAAAGCATAAAAGAAAAGCCCCGAAAGAGCATAATAATTTAAGAAAAGAAAAATCGCCGACTAATGAAAAGCCACGCTTACATGCCCTAATAACAACACTTGCGCAATGGGAAATTGCATCAATAGGCGCCATAAACCGCCTTTATATAAATATTGATTTATGGCATGAGCATATTAACGGCATGACAAAATCGACTGAACAAAAATGGTATGCCTTGTTACCCCCGCTTTTTAACTCATTAGACGCTAAAACTTTCGAAAAATACGAAATAATCATAAATCAAGCCATATGTACAGGCGTTCTCGTCAGTAATATTGACGGTTACGGATGGCTAAAGAAAATAACTTATCCAAAGCCAATCGTATTGGATTCATCACTCTACCTTTGGAACCATGAAGCAAGGCAGTTTTTTTATGACGATAAAAGATCCGAATTTTACTTACCGCAGGAACTTACATTACATGAGCTAAGAGATATCTTGGACGAACCGAATGAAGCAGGGCTATTAATATATGGACGGACTCCGCTCATGTATTCCGCGAATTGCGTTAATTTAAGCCGGGGGAATTGCCGTAAAGATAGGCAGGAGAGCGGCTTTGTTACCCTGTGTGACCGCTATAACAAGCACTTTTTTGTTTACCATGATTGTCGGCAATGTTATAATATTATTTATAATAGTGTTCCCTTATCTTTGCATGATGTTATTAAAAGCGGGAAACTTTCTGAAATTTCGAAGTACCGGCTTGATTTTACGAATGAAACAGAAGCGGAGATGAAGCTAATAATTAATTATTTTGACGGGCTGATAAGCGGGAACGAAACTTGTTTACCTTATCAAGACTACACGACAGGACATATTAAGAGAAAAGTTTTATGAAATGTTACTATGAGCCGAACGATTCTTCACTTACGCTCATAGTGACAAATAGGCGGAGGTTTTTTTGCAGGCATTTCAGATATATTATGTTGAATTATCTAAGTATCTTATCGCATTGATGATGGCGCTATATACTTATGAAGGTTTCGCAGTCTTTCGTTTTGATAATGAAGAGCGGCGCGCCAATATTTACATACGGCAGAATATCCTAATGTTTTTAATTCATCTAGCTTGTTTTTTCAGTATTTATCTGGTGAGAAGCGAGATGGAATATCTTTTCTTTTACCTTTTTCAACTGATACTTTTATATGCGGCAATCATGCTTTTCCGCATGATATATCCTCATATAAACCGCTTGTTACTAAATAATGTCTGTATGCTTTTGAACATCGGTTTCATAATGCTGACCAGGCTTTCATTTGTAAGGGCACAGCGCCAATTCATGATTGCCGTATTTTCATTGGTATTGGCTTTATTAATCCCGTTTATCATCCGTAAATTAGCTTTTATCCGCAAACTTACCTGGCTCTATGCCGCTATCGGCATAACGGCACTGACAGCCGTGCTTATCTTTGGGCAGACGACATATGGAAGCAGAAGATCATTTAACCTCGCGGGAGTTAATTTTCAGCCATCGGAGTTTGTCAAAATTCTGTTCGTCTTTTTCGTGGCGGGGGCTTTATATGCTTCAACAAGTTTCCGGCAAATCTTTACGACAATGGTCGTGGCGGCGGCTCATGTCATAGTTCTGGTCGTATCACGCGATCTTGGCAGTGCCTTGATTCTTTTCGTCACATATGTCCTTTTGGTTTATATTGCCTCAGGTAAATGGTACTATCTGGCGGCGGGGATTATCGGCGGAAGCGTAGCGTCGGTGCTGGCATATCAGATATTCAGTCATGTCCGGGTTCGGGTGCAGGTTTTCCTTGACCCGTGGGGGGTAATAGATTCACAGGGTTATCAGATTACCCAGTCGCTTTTTTCGATATCGAGCGGCGGTTTATTCGGTTTAGGTATGTATCAGGGGAATCCGTCAAGTATTCCGATTGTCGAAGCGGATTTTATTTTTTCGGCGATTGCGGAGGAACTGGGGTTAATTTTTGCAATATGTGTTATATTGATTTGCTTAAGCTGTTTTATTATGTGCATGAATATTGCCGTTAGCTTAAACGATAAGTTTTTTCGGATGGTCGCTTTCGGCTTAGGGATTACCTATATTACGCAGGTATTTCTGACGATTGGCGGCGGGACGAAGTTCATTCCGCTTTCAGGGGTCACATTACCGCTGGTCAGTTATGGCGGAACCTCGATACTGACGACGATAATCCTGTTTTTTATTATCGCGGGATTATATATGGTCAAAAGCGATAATGAGAAAAGTAACTTAAAACCGCCCCCCTTTCCCGAGCAGGCCGATGAGGAAGATGTAATACATGAAGAAGTTAAAAGAAAAAAGAAGCGAAGAAGATAATTCATTAAATCCTTTAAGCGAAAATGATGTCGCCGCAAAAAAAGCGGAAGCAAAGCAAAATAAGAGTTTTCGGCGTAAGGTTATGACTATTACATGGTGTGTTGTGGCACTTTTTATTTCGATGTCAGGATATATTTGTTATTTCGCCCTGGCGAATGAGCAGGAACTGGCTGAAAACTCCTATAACGGCATTCAGCAGATTCTGATGGAGCAAAATTCACGCGGGAAGATTTATGCAAGCGGCGGTGAAGTGCTGGCGGAAGCGGTTTTAATTAACGGCACAGAAGTTAGGAAATATCCTTATGAGAAGCTTTTTTCCCATGTCGTCGGATATTCTACTCATGGGCGCGCGGGAATTGAAGCGGACATGAATTATTATTTAATAAAGTCGAATATTTCATTGCCGCAGAAAGCTGCCAATGCGGAAAAAGGTATCAAAAATGCAGGCGACAGCATCCAAACGACACTGCGGGTCGATTTACAGGAAGTGGCTTCGAAAGCGCTTGGGGTTTACAGAGGTGCGATTATCGTGAGCGAGCCCAAAACAGGACGGATTTTGGCGATGGTTTCCAAACCCGACTTTGATCCCGAAGAAATTCCCGAAGTTTGGAATTATTTGGTTGAAAGCAGTGAAAGTTCGGTTTTACTTAATCGTGTGACACAAGGATTATATCCGCCCGGTTCGACTTTTAAGATAATCACGGCTTTACAGTATATCCGCGAGAATAATTTGAATATTGATGGCTATAGTTATAATTGTAACGGACATTTTACCTCCGAGGGTTTAAGGATAAACTGTTTTCGCGGTATTTCGCACGGCAAATCGGATTTCAAATATTCATTTGCCAAGTCCTGCAACGCTTCCTTTGCTAATATCGGTTTATCACTTCATCCTGATGAGTTTCGCACGACATTAGATGATTTATTATTTGACGGCAGTCTGCTTTTTTCATTGCCGAATAATCGCAGTCGGGTATCTTTAAATGCGGATACGACGAAGGCGGAGATGATGCAAATCACGATCGGGCAGGGTAAAACACAGATGACCCCACTCCATCTTAATATGATAACGAGTGCTATTAGTAATGACGGAATTTTGATGCGGCCATATTTATATGATGCTGTTGTGACGGAAAACGGGAATACGGTCAAGCGTTTTGGCAATTCCGCCATGAAGCGGCTTTTGAGTGCAGAAGAAGCGGGAATTTTGCAGGAATTGATGGAGAGTGTGGT
>WQST01000181.1 GCA_009787745.1 Lachnospiraceae bacterium | reverse complement strand
GTGAATTTCTCAGGTGGTACTATTAATTTTACGGAGAGAGGGAGTTATTATATTCATACTCTTGTTAAGGATAATGCGGGGAATGAGGTTATTAGGACTTTTGGGCCTTATGTAATTAATAATAGTACTCCGGTAGCTAATGATACGTCGGTCGGCGTTTGGGAGCATGAAAAAAATGGTAACGGCGCTAATAAGGTGATAATTGACTTGCGCGGTTTAGTTAGTGATATTGATGTTAGTGATACTTTGACATTTACAATCAGTCAATACCCAAGTTCAATCTTTGGCACATGGGCCGTAACCGCTACCCCCGGTGTGTATGAATTTACACACAGCGGTTACGGAGCCCAGCCGTTCGATACACAACTTTTCGTTAAATACTATGTGACTGACAATTTCGGCGCTCAAAGTTTAACCAAAACTGTAACCATTAATGTCAGCGAAGTAAACGATGTTCCCGCAGTACCGACCAAAATCGGTCCTGCCGCCTCATATTATAAAGACGGCGATACCGTAAAACTTACATGGACGGCGGGAGCCGATGAAGAGACGGTTCAAAGTGATTTAGTATATGAGATTCAAGTAAGCTATAACGGTGGAAGCACGTGGCAACCCGGAACGATTGTAACAGGCAGTGGCGCAACATCTTATGACTATACCGTTGCTTCATCAGGAATTGACACCAAAATGCAGTTTAGAATCCGCACAGTTGACAGCCATAATACTTTGCCCGAAGAAAGAAGTGAATGGGTATTGTCACCAATCCACACCGTTGATAATACGGCTCCGAAAGCCACATTTACGTATAAAAGCGAAGGCAAAAACTATATTTTAAATACCAATGCCGTCGATAATATCGAATTAGACTTTTCGTTCGGCGATTTGGGCGGAAGCGGACTGTTTGAATACGGTTACGTTCTTAATAACAGCGCCGTTGCTCCAACGAATTTAAGCGATTATCAGATGCTTACTAACCCTAGCGGAATCAACGAAATAATCCGCGCAATCGATACTTATTATTTACATGTATATGCTAAAGATAAAGCGGGTAATGTTTATAAAGAAACGGTTGGCGCGTTTATCCTTGCTAACACTAACCCTCATGCCGTACCGCAGACAGTAACCGTTTTGGAAGGCGAACAGATTACAATAACTTTAGCGGGATATGATAATGACTACCTTGATTATATTGATGGATATGTTATCGAAACGCTCCCTGCTTACGGAACATTTGTTAACGCATTAGACGGAAACGGAAATATTATCCCCAACGTTTACGTATATCAGCATGACGGAAGTGAAACGACATCCGACAGCTTTATGTTCAGCGTCTTTGACTCATACGGAACGAAAAGCGCTAATGCGCAAGTGAAAATTATCATTATCCCTGTTAATGACCCGCCGGAAATTTTGCACCTTAACCCTGATTATTCATTCAGAGAAAATGAGAAGTTAACGGTTGTCTTTGATCTTTTTGACCCTGATAACATTCCTGCTGAACTTACGGTTGAGATTAATATCTCCGACTCAGATGTCATTAAACGCGATAATATCCACATGACCCGAAAACCTAACGGTGAAATAACTCTTGTATTTAACCCCGCGCACGACACATCGACCCTTCCCGGTGCGCCGATTATCATCACCGTTACGGTAACTGACCCTGACGGACTCGCTGTAACACAGCAAGTCGAAATCAATGTAACACCTGTTAACCACCCGCCGATCGCAAATGACCGGTACTATACATTGTTAAATAATGCTAAAGTAAGCGACCGTGTTTTCGCAACCGACAGGGACGGTGATATCCTGACTTACACAGTTGTAAAAGATGCCAACAACGGTACTTTTACACCTGCCGCAGATTTCGCCGTAAGCGGGAAATTCACTTATACGCCTAATCCGTCATGTGCATCCGATACAGTCAAAATTTTGATTGATGATGGAAATAGTGAATTTAATACAAAAGAAATCACCCTTTACTTTACGGCGGAGATTCATGACGAAGAAGATCATTTAATAATAGTAAGGGAAATTATTTTTGACCAAGATATTACCGGAAAAACGAAATTCAACTTTAAAGCCGTGAGCGGTGCAAGCACTCCGAAGTTCATTTCTTCTTCGAAGGTAAATGTAAGCATTAGTGCTAATGTTCTGACCGTTACAATTGAGATTCCCGCAGACGCTTATGGTAAAGGTGTCCTTCACTTAGAACTTATCGGCGGAAGCCAACAGTTCGTCAAAGATATTGACGTCGTTGTTGATGCGATTAATGACGCTCCTGTAGTTGCGCCGCTTAATTTAAAAGTAAGCGATGGCTTGAACCGCAGTGTTAATGGTGTTCTGAAACCTAATGACAGCAAAGACCATATGTATGCTGTTACTGATTTTACTTTTGAATTAAGTGACAATGTCCTTGAACAGCCTGAACATGGTACAGTCTTAATGAATACGGACGGAACTTTTACCTACGTTCCGCAAGACGGATACTATGGGGCGGACAGTTTCTATATCCTCGTTACCGAAGTCGGCAATGACAAAGCCCATAACCCGGCGGGGGCAATCTTACCTTACGGGGTAATGGTAGCGGATGCACTTGACGATTTACAGGTAAAAGTTTTGGTAACTGTCAATATGCTGACGAAAAAAGCTTCTAATCCCGCTCCTTCGGGCGGCGGCAAAGGTACGCCCGATTCGTCAGGCGGTTCGCCAAATAATGAAGCAAGTGATGATTTTATCGGATATGACGAAGAGGTATCAGGCGAAGAGGTAATTGACGCAGTTATCAGGACTGACGACAGTAAGCAAGAAAGTAACAATAATGCTGACGGTTCATATGAGGGTACTTATTTAATCGCTTATAATCCGCCGGCTCCTGTCGGCTCAGATACAATTGGGCAATTGGAAAATGATAAACATACCGATACCGGGCTTATTGATGTCTTGGGAAAAACCTTTGACCCCGACGGAAATGCGGCAAAATTTGGCGGAAATGCGACGCTCCTTAGAAAAATACCATTAGCCGAATCATTTTTGTGGCTACTCCTCTTATTAGGATTATTTATAATCTTGTTGTTAGTTTTTAGAATTAAGGTGCGGTATATTATTGATAAAGGAGATGATGAAAAAGAGGTATTAAAACGTAACTTGTTCTTTAGGAGGCTTCACTATCGCAGCGATATGCGGCTGGATGTTAGTTACGATAAGATCGAGGATTTGACAAATGTTGTAATCGTCATTTTTGCGGGGATCGGTTACAGAAGGCGCTTCTATGAAAAAGAGATGGAAGTATCATTTGAAAAGATGTTTAAAACAGCAGAGGTTCCGAAAAAGAAAGTTTATAAAGATGATGGTATTATTACCGTCGGTAAGGAGTTTGAATTAAGGGATTAACTTGATTTAGGCGGATATTTTTGATAGAATATCTTAATGCCTGAAGAAAGGGGCAAACATGTTGAAAATTGCGATATGTGATAATGATTCCGAACAAGTTGAAATAATGAGAGAACTGATATCTGTATATAATGATTTTGAAATATACACTTATTATGATCCGAGGATACTAAGAAATGATATAGCCGCGGGAAATGTTTTTGATATCTATCTATTGGATATCGTGATGCCGAATATATCGGGTATTGAAATAGCTGAACAAATCCGCATTAATGATGAAACCGCTTTTATAATATTTATGACTCACCACGGCGAACATGCACTTTCCGCGTTTTCTGTCCGCGCTTTCCAATATTTACTTAAACCTGTTGATACTGAAATTCTTTACCGCGAACTAGAATTTGCCAGAGAGCATATGTATAATCGCAATCATGCGGTTTTCCCTTTTAAGACCCGCGAAGGCTTGACCGCCATACCTTTTCATCGGATTGCCTACTGCCGTGTCGAAAACCGTTGTATTATCTGTGTTTTGGATAATCATCAGGTTTTGAAAGGAACGACGATGCGTATTTCCTTTAGTAAAGCAATCGCCCCGCTTTTAACCATTCAATATTTCGTCAGGACTCATGTGTCCTTTGTTGTGAATATGAACCATGTATCACGGTTGCAAGAACATGACTTTTTGTTGAAAGACAATTCGTTAGTTCCGATAGCGCAAAATTCCTATTTACAAGTTAAGGAGCGTTATTTGTCACATGTTTTCGGAGGTGATGATGATTGATAGCCTGGCACAGCCAATCGCAATGCTTGTTACCCAGAGTTTGCTTTTGTTCTCAACCTTGTTATTGATAGTTAGACGTTATGATAATAAAAAGGTAATACGGATTTGCATAATCAGTATTTTAGTTATTTGTTCATTCAGTATTGTGGTTAATAATTGGGTTGGGTTTGATTATTACTATCGTGTTGTTATTTTTGTTGTTACAATTCCCTATTTTATTGTTTCTTTTTTTATTGCGAAAGACAGGAATTTAAGCCTGTTATTTACTTATGCGACGATTTCCATGATTGGTTGTATTTCGGTCGCAAACGGTTATGTTACAACCATTTATTTTAACAATCCCTGGTCGAATACCTTGATGCGTTTCCTAAGCCTTTCACTTTTTTCTTATCTTTGCTATCTGATTCGCGGCCCTTATATTCGCTTAACTCATGTGCTTAAACGCGGGTGGTTGCTTTTGTATATAACACCGACTTTTATTTGTGTGGCATTTTTGATTTGGTTCGATGGTTTGGTTCCTGAGATGCCGTTTAATAATCTGTGGTTTCCATATACATTGTTTAGTTTTGGGGTGATAATCTATGGGATTATTTTTCTTTTCTTTAAAGTGGAACAGGAAAAATTTGAATTGGAATATAATACGGGGTTGCTTAATCTGCAAATGTCAGCGTTAAAGAATCAGTTTGATGTTTTTGAGGAAAACCGTAATGAAATGAGGCTTCTTCAACATGATATGAGACATGCGATGGAAACAATAACCGAGCTATTCAGAACAGGGAATCACGATGAAGCGGAGTTGATGTACCTTAAATGGCAGGACGACTTAGGTGAAGCAACGGGGAGATTACTTTGTTCAGAGCCTTATTTAAATGCCGCATTATCGATTTATAAACGACGGGCTGAGAGCCTTGGAGTTAATTTCATCGTTGGATCGACTTTGCCTGCGGTAATGGATATTGATACCGTAAAACTTTCGATAATTTTGTCAAATGCTTTAGAAAATGCCGTTGCCGCGGCAAGTATGGTAAAAACAGACGAAAGTTACGTGAAAGTTAAACTGTTAAGAAGCGGTGCG
>WQST01000180.1 GCA_009787745.1 Lachnospiraceae bacterium | reverse complement strand
AATAATCAAAATGCGCTAGCCGCCGTAAACTCGCTTCAATACCGCCGATTATGATCGGTATATCTTTATATTTCCGCCGAATTAAATTACCATATGCAACCGTCGCCCTGTCAGGCCGCTTGCCTGCTATCCCGCCGGGTGAGTAAGCATCTGTTTCACGTTTCCGCCCCGACACATAATAGTGATTTACCATCGAGTCCATATTGCCGCCCGAAATCAAAAAAGCCAGCCGCGGTACTCCCAGAATACCAATACTGTCCGTATCACGCCAATCAGGCTGGGCAATAATCCCCACACTATATCCATGCGAAACTAAAACCCTGCTGATAATCGCATGACCAAACGAAGGATGATCGACATAAGCATCCCCTGAAATAAGTACGAAATCAAGTTGCTTTATCTTCTGCTCATCCATATCCGCACGGGATATCGGTAAAAATCCAGTCACTCTCACACCACTTACTGTTTCAACAATCACGTGAAGCTTTCGTATTTCTTAGTTCGCGTCTTATGCGAACTTAGAAATATTCTTCACGTTACCCTCAATATCTCATCATAATGATAAATATAATAATCCGCTAACCGAATCTTCTCATCTCGTGTCGGCGCCGAGTATGCATCCTCAACGCCGCATACTTTCATGCCCGCACTTTTTCCCGCAATTATCCCCGGAACGATATCTTCGAAGACTAAACAGCGTTCAGGCTCGGCATTCAGTGCATTCGCAACTAACAAATAGATGTCAGGCGCGGGTTTACCCTTAGCCGCCTCACAAGAAGTCTTAATGACCGAAAAAAAATCATTAAGTCCGTGAACCTTTGCAATTTGTTTAACCAACTCAACCGAATTACTTGTTGCAATCCCCATTTTAAGCCCCTTTTCACAGGCATACTTAAGGAACTCAACCGCACCCGGCTTCATCGGCACTTCCTTCGTATATTTTTCCCACGCCATCATATTCCAGTCTCTTTTAATCGTCTCAATATCATCGGGAATCGCGAATTTTTCCTTAAAAAAAACCGCCGTTTCCGTAAAGCTCATCCCTTCAATCTGCATTTGCATATTATCTGGCAAAGTCACATTATATCGATTCAGATAAGCAATATCAATATCAGACCAAATCCACATCGAATCAACCAATGTCCCATCCAAGTCGAATAGCAGTGCGTCAATATCTTTTAACATGTCTGCATTTTGATTATTTTTCATTTATACTCCTTAAACCGCATATCGTTAAATATGAAAAAAATAATATATTCCGCGCTTTTTCTGTTACTAAGCGCATTACTTTTAATTCATCCGAAAGAAAGCCTGGATTTTGCGCTAAACGGCTTAAATCTCTGGTTTCAAAAAATGGTGCCGACGCTTTTTCCCTTTATGATTCTGTCGGGGATGATGGTTCGGATGAATTTGACGGACAAATTAGTCCTTATCGTAAAACCCCTGCTGAAACCGCTTTTTCAGCTTCGCGGAACAGCGATATATACCATTGCGGTCGGTTTTTTATGCGGTTTCCCCATGGGCGCGCGGGTTACTGCCGATTTATATGAACGCCGTCAGCTAAGTAAAGAAGAAGCCGCTTATCTGCTGGCATTTACGAATAATATCGGCCCGATATATTTTATTAGTTTTGCTCTGCCCATTATCGGCGTTAATGCGTCTGCGCCGCTTTTCTTTGGTATGTATGGTATTCCGC
The DNA here is from genome assembly GCA_009787745.1 of Lachnospiraceae bacterium. Lineage (GTDB taxonomy): Bacteria > Bacillota > Clostridia > Lachnospirales > Lachnospiraceae > UBA935. Next base: position 3,566 of record WQST01000180.1, on the reverse strand, counting down.
TTATCTACGGCTTTATTTTACGCTACACTTTTTATTGCGAAAAAATAACTGCCGAGAATTATTCCTATGACTTAGAGCGGGAACCTGCCGGTCTTGCGAAAGCCCTTGATGATTCCATTACTGTCGGAATTGAGGGAATCACTAAGCTGGGGGGGTATATGATAATCTTTAATTTGCTCAATATCATTCCCTATCTTTTTATTACCGCTGATTTGTCGGCGGGGATACTTTCAGGAATGCTGGAAATCACGGGCGGGCTTACGGCTTTAAAAACCTCGTCGCCTATTATTTCGCTTGTCTTAATAACCTTCGGCGGACTGTCTTGTTTCGCTCAGACTTTTAGCTGTATCAGTAAAACTGATTTGTCCATACGAAATTATATCATACATAAGCTAATTTTAACAGCTATAACTGTTGGATATTATTTATATGTATTATAATAAAGCAGTCTGTCTAGCTAGGACAAAAATTTCTTACTAAATCATTCGCGATTTCAATTAACTGAGCCTTAAATATATAATAAAGCGCATCCGGATTTGTAACTTTATAATCGTTAAAATCTTTTAATTCTTTTTTATTAATAGTCCGGTTTGTCATATCTATGCCTTTATCATATTTTTATCGCTGAAAATTCAAGCATTTCGTTGTATTTATGCGGAAAGCATGGTATACTTTAATTCAAGAAAGGAATGAAATTTGCCATGCGTAAGCCAAAAGTGTATTTAGATACCTCGGTCATTAGCCATTTAGATGCGACTGATACTCCTGAAAAAATGAACGACACGCTTCTCTTTTGGGAAGAATTGAAAACAGGCAGATATCACGTTATTATTTCAAGCGTAACATTAACCGAGATAGCAAGGTGCGGCGAACCAAAACAAACTAAACTGCTCAGAATGCTTAATGATATTGATTGTAATTTTATCGAAGAAAATGATGAAAGCCTTATTCTTGCAGATAATTATCTCGAATATGGGGTGTTAAAAAGCAAGAGCATGGATGATTTACGCCATATTTCGATTGCAAGCATAGCTAATTGTAATTATATTGCAAGTTGGAACTTCAAGCATTTCGTCAATGTTAAGACAATAGCAAAAGTCCAATCAGCGAATAAACTATATGGTTATAATGAGATAATTATTGTACCGCCTACAATGCTTATGGAAGGTAATGATGATGAATAATGTTAAAATAAGCCCCCATTTTACTATAGACGATATTCACAAAATACGTTATGCTAATTATGAGCGTACAAAAAACATGACTCATCGTGAGTTGATTGAGCATACCCGCAAGGAAGCACAACCTATACTTGACAGATTGGCAGTAATGAAAAAATCTCAACTATAACGCTCCACTTGCATATTTTCAAGTTCGGCTTGTTTGATCGATATTGTAAAACCTATCTATGCTCCAAATAATGAATATCCACAAATCCCGTCCGCCAAAAAAATTCAACATAAGCCCACTCAAGCTTTTGTTCTTGTGTCATACATAAAAATGACTGAAATCTTGCAAATCTCATTATTTTTCTTGCAAATCGTTTTTAATTTCCTCTGTCAACACAATTTTCACTAATAAACTAAAATTAATAATTACTAAACAAATACCTAAATAAACCTTAACTAAATCTTAATTTACATTCGTGCTTCCTGTGTTATAGTTGAAAAAAGTTAATTTGCACAAGGAAAGGATGCACCTATTTATGAACGTTTTTAATCACAAAATCATTACCCTCGCTATTTTCGCGATATTTTTCTCTTTTCTCGCAAGCGGCTGCGCCCGAAGTACCCCCAATGATATCGACCCCGACACGGTCGCCTATCTCGCCGATTATCAAAACTTTGATTTCGGGGAAAACGCCTGGATTCAGGCGGCAATTCCTACCGCTGAACATCTTCATCTTTTCGTTAATGAATGGAATCAATCGCAAATGAGTGCCGTCAATAAGCTGGTGACTATCTCACTAAATGAGGGCACTACCGAAGAATCGACATTTTTCCCGCTTCTTTTGAATGAGTATGTCGTCGGTACCGCCATCGGCTCGAACGGAAATTTTCTGCTTTTGGTAAACGCATGGGATGATAATGGCACAAGTACATACAAATTATATGAAGCCAATTCTGCGGGGGAAAAAGTTGGCGAAAACGATATCTCGCAAGCCCTTGGTATCAATGACGGTGAATATCTGCAATCAATGTACAGTAACAATAAAGGCGAATTGTATTTTTTTGTTTATTCAATGAGTGGTTTATTTCGAATAATAGCTTCTGATACTGAACTTAATTTAATCGGAACCGTCGAAACTACAGGCTATATCGGTAATCTGTTTGCCGCCGATAACGGCGATGTCTATGTAACGGCTTACGGCGACAGGGGAATGGGGATGGTTTTGAAAAAAGTTGATTTCAAAAACAATTCGCTTGGTGCAGACATTCATCTTGAGCCGCTGTCCCGCTCCGCTAATATTACGTTTGCTTCGGGCGGTTCAACAGGAATATTACTAAACGACGGGAACAATATATATGAACTTGATATCGAAAATATGGTTACAAATAAAATCCTTGATTATCTTGAAAGTGATATTATTGTCAATGACATCCGCTATTTCGGGCAGTTAGATAACGGTTCTTATTGGTTAATGAACAGTTTGCACTATCGAGACCGCTCGGAAAATGAATTGATTGTGTTAAATGAAACGACTTACGGAGAACTGCCCCCGCGTGAATATCTTACTTACGGCAGTTTAAATGCGAATCATGAGTTAAAAGCCGCGATTATTAATTTTAATAAAACTAATCAAAAATATCGCATCCGTATTAAGGAATATGCCGTCGGAAATGATGAAGATGCTTATGAAGCCGCGATGATTAAGTTTAATAATGATTTAGTCGCAGGTAATATTATTGATATTATCGACCTGACTGATATAAATTTTTCCCGTTTAGCCGCGAAAGGGACTTTACTGAATTTGAGTACGCATATTGACCGAAGTAAAAATATTAACCGTAACGATTATTTCGAAAATGCTTTAAACGCTTATAGTATTGACGGCAAATTATATGGAATGATGCCTAGTTTTTCAATTATGGCTTTGGTTGGTCATGAAAGCAAGCTTAATGAAATTGAAAGGTGGACTGTTTCGGAAATGATCGAATGGTCACAAAGATACCCTGATTCAAAATTGATGCAAACGACGTCGTCAATGTTTATAAATAACATGATTTATTCTGTTTTTAATAAATTTGTTGATTGGGATAGCGGAAAATGCCATTTTAACAGTGATGATTTCATCGAAATTCTGGAATATGCCGCCGGTTTCGGCGAAGAACAATTTGATTGGAATAATCCTAACCGAATCGGAACCCATGCAGGTATCAGGGATGCTCATTATCTTTTGAGCGAGCAGAATCTAAACGGCCTTGAATATATGCAGGTAATAAACGAGTTATTTGATGGTGAGCCCAAATTCATTGGTTTTCCTGCGGATAAAGGAAGCGGAATTTTACTTCAACCGTCTTCTGCTGTTGGAGTCAGTTCCCGTTCTAAGCATAAAGACGGAGCAT
>WQST01000179.1 GCA_009787745.1 Lachnospiraceae bacterium | reverse complement strand
TTTAGGGTTCATCGGCGGGGTGTTTGCGGGAATACTTGCGGCATTACTGACACATTGGAATAAAGCCGCCGCGGCTTTGCTTAGTCCGCTGTTAAAGGCTATATTAGCCACTCCTGTGATTTCGTTCAGTATTTTATTGATAATCTGGTTCGATAGTAATTTCGTGCCGATATATATTGTTTTTTTGATTGTAACACCGATAGTTTGGGAGAATTTTCGGACGGGTATCAGCGCTACAGATAACCAATTGTTGGAAATGGCGGAACTTTTCCAAGTCTCTTTTCTTAGAAAACTGCGGTGCATTTATGTACCGAGTATAATGCCGTATTTTGTTGCGGCGGTAAAAAATTCCTTCCGTTTAGCATGGAAGTCGGGAATCGCCGCTGAAGTCATTGCTTCACCGCGTTTTGCGATCGGCCGTGCGATGCAGGATGGGCGCGTTTATTTGCAAATCGCCGACGTGATGGCATGGACTTTGGTGGTAATCCTGTTGAGCCTTACTATCGAACGGATTTTTTTGCGGGGGGAAGATTCTTGATTAAATTATCTGATGTATCGCTATATTATAACGAAAAGCGGGTGCTTGACCGCTTCACTTTATCATTGCCGAAGAGCGGGTCGGTGTGCATTTTCGGTCCGTCAGGTTGCGGAAAGACAAGTTTTATTCGTGTCCTTGCGGGATTGACGGTACCTGACAGCGGCGAAGTCAGCGGTCTTGACGGATTAAAGCCGTCGATGGTATTTCAGGAAAACCGCCTTTTACCGTGGCTGACAGCTTCCGAAAACGTGTCGTTGGTACTTAAAGAAAAAAATGACGCCGAAGCACGTTATTGGCTGGAACAAGTGGAACTTAGCGCGGATGCGGATAAACTGCCAAGGTATCTTTCGGGCGGGATGCAGCGGCGCGTAGCGTTAGCGCGGGCGCTCGCTTATGGCGGGGATTTCCTTCTGCTTGACGAGCCTTTCAACGGACTTGACAATGCTCTTGCAAGACGGCTTTTGAATCTGATTACCGAACTGTATAAGGAAAAATTGGTTATCATAATTACCCATGATAAAGAATTATGCTCAAATGTTGACCATACCTATATAGTAGACGGCTTACCATTGACAGTAGTTTAGTTGAATTGGCAAAAATGTTCTAAAAATAATTACCATTAAACTTATTGATAATTTCCCAAATCATTAAGCATAATTATCTCGTTAAGCGAGACCTTCTTATTCCGATAACGTTCTTTTCCTTGCGTTTTGTTTTTCCAATCGATGGCGGCGGCGGGGCAGTTATGTAAGCAAGCCAAGCAATGTTCGCAATTACGTTTAAAGTGCGGCTTTTCTCTTATTATGGTGATATTATCGGCAGGGCAAACCTTTATGCATGTCCCACAGAGATTACAGGAGGAATTGACGGCGAAAAACCGATCGCTGTTTTCATTCGGATAAAATTTATAGATAATTTGATTAACAAGCGGGACGGTGAAAACGCGGTTGCTTTTATGGGCTTTAATGTCCTTTGATATTTTGTTTATCTGTATATCAACGTTCTTCTGTAGTTTCTCACTGTCTTTAGGTAAATATCCCGGAAGATAGTTCGTTACAGAAATAATACTTTTCGCATAGTTTAATTTTATCTGATTTTTTCTTAAAATTCTCTTCAAAACTGCCAACGCCCCGAAAACCCTGCCGCCGCAAGTCATAACCGCGAAAACATAGGGATTTTCACTCGTGATTTTTATTTGTGACACAAAATATTCCACCACCCGCGGCAATGCCCAAAAATAACAAGGAAAAACAAGTCCGATAACGTCATCTTCGCAAACGGTCATTCTATCCTTGATGGGAAGAACCGTACCGCCGCATTCTTTCGCTATTTCTTTCGCCGCGTATAAGCTGTTGCCTGTTGCGCTAAAACAATAAATGGTCGCCATAATTGTTCCTTCTTTCTTATCTCTGCTTTTATATTAAATTTTTTAAGTTACTAATGTCAAGTTTTTTTTATCATTAGCGTCATCCTAAGTTTAGCGTAGAATCTTTTTATAGGCTTAATATAATGGAGATTCTTCGTTTCGCTCAGAATGACGTAATCAAATCAATGACTTATTGACATAATGCTCTAAATATATGATAATTATTAAATTAGCGAACTTTTAAGAAGTATAGTATGAAAAAGTTATTCTAAATCAGCAACGGACGAATAACTAGCCGCGCAGAGCGCGGATTTTCATACGGGTATTGGCAGGCGTGGGAGGTTAATATGAAAAAACCAATTGTACTGATGATTTTAGACGGCTACGGCCTTAATGAAAAAAAGGAATACAATGCCATTGCGATCGGTAAGACGCCCGTAATGGACGAACTGATGGCGGCTTGCCCATATGTGGCGGGTAATGCCAGCGGTATGGCGGTCGGGCTGCCGGAAGGGCAGATGGGTAATTCGGAGGTCGGGCATCTTAATATCGGTGCGGGGCGGATTGTCTATCAGGAACTGACGCGGATAACCAAAGAGATTCAGGACGGCACATTCTTTGAAAATGAAGCTTTACTTAAAGCGGTGAATAATTGTAAAGAAAAAAATTCCGCCCTGCACTTATACGGATTGGTTTCCGACGGCGGTGTTCATAGTCACAATACACATATTTACGGACTTTTGGAATTGGCGAAGCGTAATTGTTTGGAAAAAGTATATGTCCACTGCTTCCTTGATGGGCGTGATACCCCTCCCTCAAGCGGCAAGCACTATGTCGAAGAGATGGAAGCGAAGATGAAAGAACTTGCGGTTGGGAAAGTGGCGACGGTTATGGGCCGCTATTACGCAATGGACCGCGATAATAATTATGACCGCGTCAAGTTCGCTTATGACGCGCTGACAAAGGGTGAAGGTTTAACCGCCGAAAGCGGTCCCGATGCTATTCAGGCTTCATATGACCGCCATGAAACGGATGAGTTCATGAAACCGACCATTGTTTTAGAAAATGGTAAGCCTGTTGCGACGATAAAAGATGACGACGCCGTTATTTTCTTTAATTTCCGTCCCGACCGTGCGCGTGAAATCACCAGAGCGTTTTGTGATGATGATTTTAAAGGTTTTGACCGTGATAAACGGCTTAATCTTACATATGTCTGTTTCGCCGACTATGATCCGACGATTCCGAATAAAGAAGTTGCTTTCCGCAAGATAAAGATTACTAATACCTTCGGTGAGTGGCTGGCGGCGAAAGGNATGAAGCAAGCAAGAATTGCGGAGACCGAAAAGTACGCTCACGTTACTTTCTTCTTTAACGGCGGGGTTGAGGTACCTAATGAAGGCGAGACCAGAACACTGGTTAATTCACCCAAAGACGTACCGACATATGACCTTAAACCGCAAATGAGTGCTTATGAGGTTTGTGACCGTCTGACAGAAGCGATTACATCTAATCTATATGATGTCATTATTATAAATTTCGCCAATCCCGATATGGTCGGGCATACGGGTGTTTTAGATGCCGCGGTTAAGGCGATTGAAGCAGTTGATGAATGTGTCGGTAAGGCGGTTAAGGCGATTCGGCAAGTTGACGGAGTAATGTTTATTTGCGCCGATCACGGGAATGCGGAACAGCTGATGGATTATGAAACGAAGGAGCCGTTTACCGCTCATACGACGAATCCCGTGCCGTTCATTCTGGTTAATTATGATCCCGCTTATACGCTTAAAGAGGGCGGTTGCTTGGCGGATATCATCCCGACCTTAATTGAGTTAATGGGTGAGGTGAAGCCTGTACAAATGACAGGAAGTTCATTGTTAATTAAGCGTTAAAAGATAGAAATGAGACCCAATACATGCTTGGAACTTACGTAAATGCCGCGGCGATTATTATCGGTGCCGCGGTTGGAATTGCATTTAAAAAGGGAATACCGACGCGGATGGCCGATGCCATGATGAAGGGACTTGGTTTATGCGTCATATTTATCGGCGTTTCAGGTTCTTTAAAAGGTGAGAATGCGCTGATCCTGATTCTTTCGATTGTGATCGGGACGATTATCGGGGAAGCCGTAAACCTCGAAGATAAAGTAAACAAATTAGGTCATTTTTTTGAAAAGCGCTTCAAAAAAGCAGATAATGATGCAAAAGATAAATCACCTTCCATCGCCGAAGGTTTTGTTACGGCAAGCTTGCTGTTTTGCGTCGGTGCGCTGGCGATTGTCGGTTCTTTACAAAGCGGGCTAACAGGGAATCACGAGATGATTTACTCGAAATCGATGATTGACAGTGTCTCGGCGGCTATTTTAGCTTCGACTCTTGGGGCGGGCGTATTTTTTTCCGCCGGGCTTGTATTAATTTACCAAGGGTCGATTACCTTGCTTTCGCAGTGGATTGCGCCTTATCTTACTGATACGGTTATTAACGAAATGACTTGCGTGGGTTCGGTAATCCTTGTCGGGGTGGCGCTTAATATGCTCGGGCTTACGAAACTTCGGGTTATGAATTATGTTCCGGCGATATTCTTACCGATTTTGCTTTGTATATTTATGTAGTATTCAGAATGACATATTCTCTAAAAAGGAGTAGCGATGATTGAAATACGTGATGTCCATAAATCATTTGATGATATTAAAGCCGTATGCAATGTCAGTGTGACGATGAAAGAAAAGACGGTCTTTGGTCTAATCGGGACTAACGGTGCGGGGAAAAGTACCCTTCTGCGGATGCTCGCCGGGGTGATGAAAGCTGACAGCGGTGAAATCATCGTTGACAGTATGCCTGTTTTTGATAATGTCGAAGCGAAGAAGAAAATATACTTTATTGCCGATGAGCCTTATTTTTTCGCCAACGCCAACGCGGCCGATATCCAGAAATACTTATCAAGCGTTTTCGAAAATTTCAAATGGACTGATTACTATACCTATTTGAGTCACTTCGGTCTGGATAAAAAACGGAAAATCAATACCTTTTCGAAAGGGATGAAAAAGCAATTGGCAATAATATGCGGTATCTGTTCAGGCACCAAGTATCTTTTATGTGATGAAACATTTGACGGGCTTGACCCCGTTATCAGGCAAGGCGTAAAAGGTATTTTCGCCTCGGAAATGGAAAAGCGCGGGCTGACACCGATTATTGCTTCGCATAATTTACGGGAACTTGAAGATATTTGCGATCACGTCGGCTTGCTTCACCGCGGCGGGGTTTTATTATCACGTGATTTAGAAGAAATGAAATTCGGTATCCAGAAAATACAATGCGTTTTTACCAGTCCCGAAGATGAGGTTAGAATCGTTGAAAGTTTGGATATTATGCGGAATGAGAAGCGCGGTTCGTTA
>WQST01000178.1 GCA_009787745.1 Lachnospiraceae bacterium | reverse complement strand
TTAGTCTTAGGCTTTTGGCGGAACCTGATATAACTCTCATAATCTAATCTTCGTCCCTTTTGAATCGCGCCTGCCAAGCTTAAGTTTCGCAAGATCCAGTTCTTTGCCTTCACATTCTACTATCGTATCCACACCGCTTACCGGATAAAACACCGCTTCGACAAAATCAGATGCTGCCAGCTTCATCCCGCGAACGCCAACGGCACTTTTTTTCTTCTCAGGTATTTCTTCAATGGAAAAGCGCAGAAAAAAGCCGAGTTTACTTTTTAGAATCATATTACGCTGAACTTCAAGAAGCTCGATACTGAGTATTTCATCATTCTCCATTAATTTAGTCGCAATAACTGTTTTTTTACCGACATCAAATTCACTGCCATCAACAATTTTCAGCATTGCCTGCCTTGTCGCAAAGATAAGTTTATATAAATTCAGATTCGTCTGGCTGGTTACATAAACCAATTGTTCTTTTTCTGAATTATAATTACTGACATTGTCAATCGGAATCCCCTTATCACGGAATCTGCCAAACGGTAACTCCGCTACTTTTACCGTATGTAAAAGCCCCGTGTTCGTAAATAAACAAATACGCCCCGTGTTTTTGCAGACGAAGATATGCTTATGTTCTGCATCAGCGGCTTCTTTATTTCTTTCGTAGGTTGCGATATCAACGGTTTTGGCATAGCCGAAGCGATCCATCAGGAACATTAGTTCTGTTTCTTCGGCTTCTTTTTCCTTATAGACAGTATCCGTGATATTCTCAATAATCGTGCGCCTTAAACGCCCGAATCTGGTTTTAATCTCGTCAAGTTCATTGATAATGACTTGCGCCATCGAATCTTTTCGCTCCAAGATATCTTCATAACGATATATGTTAGCGATTGTATCTTCGTGTTCATTAATCAGCGCTTCGATTTCTAAGCCAATCAAGCGGTATAAGCGCATTTCGAGAATCGCGTTTGCCTGCCTTTCCGTAAAGCTTAATTGCTGTGCCATCACCTTTGATTCTTTTGAACGAAATCTGATGCCGTCAACTTTTCCGTTTACCAGACATGCTTTTGCCATCGCCCTGTCTTTTGAACCGCGCAGAATTTCTATAATCAGGTCAATAACATTACAGGCTTTTATCAAACCCTCTTGAATTTCTTTCCGCTCCAGTTCTTTGGCAAGCAGATTTTCGTACTTCCTGCGCGTGACCTCGAATTGAAAAGCGACATTCTCTTTAATAATCGTCTTTAAGCCCATTGTTTCAGGGCGGCCATGAGAAATCGCCAGCATGTTGACGCCGAAAGTATCTTCCAAACGGGTTTTCTTATATAACATGTTCTTAAAGTTCTCAATATCGGCGTCTTTTCTCAGTTCAATGACGATACGAATTCCGTCTTTCGATGATTGATTCGAAATATCAACAATATCGGGGGCTTTCTTAGACTCGTATAAAGCCGCGACATCAGAAAGGAATCGTCCGATGCCCATCCCGATCATCGGGTACGGAATCTCGGTAATTACCAGATTGGTTTTGCCGTTTTTGGCTTTTTCAACTTCGACTTTGCCGCGGACTTTTACTTTGCCGATGCCTGTTTCATATATTTCCTTAAGTTCATCTTTATTGATAACGAAACCGCCTGTCGGAAAATCAGGGCCTTTCACATAACGCATCAGTTCTTCGGTCGTGATATTCTCGTTTTGCATATAAGCCTTAGCCGCTTCGCAAACTTCACTTAAATTATGCGGCGGTATACTCGTCGCCATACCGACGGCGATGCCCTCCGCCCCGTTAACCAACAAATTCGGAAAACGAGCGGGTAAAACCAGCGGCTCTTTTTCTGTTTCGTCGAAATTAGGCCCGAAATCAACGACATTTTTATCAAGATCGGATAAAAAATACTCTTGTGTAATCTGCATAAGGCGGGCTTCGGTATAACGCATCGCCGCCGCGCCGTCTCCTTCTATATTACCAAAATTACCATGCCCGTCAATAAGCGGAAGTCCTTTTTTAAACTCCTGGGTCATAACGACTAAGGAATCATAAATCGAACTGTCGCCGTGGGGATGATATTTACCCATCGTGTCGCCGACGATTCTGGCACTTTTACGGTATGGCCTGTCATATCTGATCCCCAACTCATGCATGTCATACAAAGTACGCCGCTGAACCGGCTTAAGCCCATCGCGGACATCGGGTAACGCCCTGGCAATAATAACGCTCATGGCATAGTCAATATATGATTTTTGCATGATTTCCGAGTATTCGGTTTTGATGATACGATCGTTCATTTACACCTCTTGTATTTCTAGATATCAAGCTCCGCTTCATTGGCATTTTTATAAATAAATGCCTTCCGCGGCGGAACTAAAGTACCCATCAGCATTTCTGTTACTTCGGAAGCCATGCGCGCATCTTCGATTTCGACCAGCTTTAGCATCCGCGTCTCAGGGTCGAGGGTCGTTTCCCATAATTGGTCGGCATCCATCTCGCCAAGCCCTTTAAACCGTTGTAAAGTAAAGGGTCCCTTATGGCGCTTACGGTATTTTTCTAACGCCTTATCATCAAATAAATACTCTTCCTCACCCTTCGACGGCATCGCCTTATATAACGGCGGCATCGCCAAATAAACGTGTCCTTCAAAGATAAGCTGCGGCATGAACCGATAAAAAAGCGTCAAAAGCAAAGTAGAAATATGCGCGCCATCGACATCGGCGTCAGCCATTATTATTATTTTGTTATAGCGAAGCTTGGCAATATCGAAATCATTGCCATAGCCTTCGGAAAAGCCGCAACCAAAGGCATTAATCATTGTTTTGATTTCCGCATTGGCTAAAACCTTGTCAATACTGGCTTTTTCCACATTCAAAATTTTACCGCGAATCGGTAAAATCGCTTGATAATGCCGATTCCGCGCTGTCTTCGCACTGCCTCCCGCCGAATCTCCCTCCACGATGAAAAGCTCGCATTTAGCCATATCCTTTGACTCGCAATTCGCTAATTTCCCATTCGAATCAAAAGAAAATTTCTGTTTCGTCAGCATATTAGTCCGTGCTTTTTCCTCGGTTTTACGGATTTTGGCGGCTTTTTCGGCGCAGCTTATGACATTTTTCAGGGTTTCCAAATTACGGTCGAAGTAGCGGGTGATTTCTTCATTCGTTACTTTGCCAACGATTTTGGCGGCGTCCTGATTATCAAGTTTGGTTTTCGTTTGCCCCTCGAAGCGCGGGTCAGGGTGCTTGATTGAAATAACGGCGGTCATTCCGTTCCGGACATCGGCACCTGTAAAATTCGCGTCCTTGTCCTTGAGAATCGAAAGCTCACGGGCATAGCTATTGATAATGTTAGTGAATGTCGTTTTAAACCCTGTCAGATGTGTACCGCCCTCCGAGTTATAAATATTATTGCAAAAACCGAGAATATTTTCGTGAAATTCATTGACATACTGAAAAGCTACTTCAACCGTGATTCCTTCGCTTTCACCGCAAAAAGAAATGATATCACAAACGGCTTCTTTAGATTTATTCATATCCTTAATAAATCCGGTAATTCCTTCCGGCTCATGATACTCAATTACCTCCGGCACATCTTGCCGGTTATCCTTAAAGATAATCTTTAAAAGCGGATTAAGATATGCGGTTTCATGTAAACGGCTTTTAATATCTTCTTCACGGAACCTTGTTTTGTCAAAAATCATATTATCGGGTAAAAAATTTACCGTTGTTCCTGTGTCACGGCTTTTCCCGACAACAGGTAAAAGTCCGTTTACTAAATCAATCGACGGAATCCCTCGTTCATAGCGATCTTCATATACCAGCCCGTCAATTTTTACTTTTACGACCAAATAGGCGGATAAGGCATTTACCACCGATGAACCGACGCCATGGAGACCGCCGCTGGTCTTATAAGCACTGTCGTCAAACTTCCCGCCCGCATGGAGGGTCGTGAAAACCAACCGCTCGGCACTGATACCCTTTTCATGCATCCCGACGGGAATGCCGCGTCCGTTATCCTCAATCGTCGCTGAACCATCCGCTTCAAGAGTAACTTTTATAAGGGTACAAAATCCTGCGATATGCTCATCAACGGCATTATCAACTATTTCATATACTAAATGATTAAGCCCTTTGGTGGAAACACTGCCGATATACATACCGGGGCGCTTCCGTACAGCTTCCAACCCTTCTAAAACGGTAATGCTGGATGCGTCATATGCTTTGACATTATGTGCCATTTATTGACCTTTCGTAATATTTAAGTTTTTCGTGCAAGCTATCGCCAATGCTCCCGGTCCGATATGGCAGGCGACACTTAAAGACAAAGCGTCGATAATAATCGGAATATCGGGAAACATATTAGTTAGTTCACCTTTTAAAATTTCTGCTTCTTCAGTATTATGGGCATGGGCGATATGAAGCTTGACATGTTCTTTATCTTCTCCGCCGAAGCGATTTTGCATATCATTTCTGATCGCATTAATCATAATCGTTTTGCCTTGTCCGGCAGTTCGGGCTTTGGCAAAAGCGTCAAGTTTATCACCTTGAATTTGCAGAACCGGCTTGATCTTTAGAACCGTACCCAACATCGCCGCCGCGGGGGTAATCCGCCCGCCCTTTTTCAGGTAACTCAAAGTATCCAACATGATATAAATACTGCAATTATATTTATCTTCTTCCAGAATAGTTTTTATTTCCGCTGCTTTATACCCTTGCTTAACCAACATAAGGGCATCATGAACCGACTGCCGTTGCACGACTGAGATGCGCAAGTTATCAACGACCTGAACCTTACCGTGATAATCCGCAGCTAAAATCATCGCCCTTTCCAAAGTTCCTGATAAACCGCCGCTCATCGGAATATGTACGATTTCATCATATTCTTTAAGAACTTCATCCCATATGTCAGTTACACTTTCGGGTGATGGCTGGCTTGTAACGACATCAGCACCTGAACTTAATTTATCATAAAATTCATCCTGCGTTAAATCCAGGTCTTCAAAAAAACTTTCTTCATTAATCATAAATGGCATTGGAATAACGAAAATACCCAGTTCCTTACCTTGTGATTGGGTGATTCCGCTATTTGAATCTGTTATAACCGCAATTTTAGACATAAGCACCGTCAACTTTCTATAATATTTGTACTATTGGTATGAAAAATTATTCTAAGTCCGAAATAACCTCGCTAAGAATGATTATTCATCCGTGCTATTGGGAAATTAGGATAAAAAATTATACCATATCTATATTAAGGTCAGATGCTGCGAAAGTCAATAAATTTTAGCTTTGAGTTTCCCCATTTTTCTAACCCCATGCGAATAAGGAATCGGAAAACAATGACAATTGAGGGTCTTTTAATCTCTTACGAAGCAAGTTA
>WQST01000177.1 GCA_009787745.1 Lachnospiraceae bacterium | reverse complement strand
TAACGGCACATATAAAGCTTTAACCTTTTTATCCAAAAGACACCATAGGAAATGTTCATAATCAGCCCGCACCTTATACTTTGTCAAAAATGGATGCGAAGATAAAAGCTCGCGCTGATAAAAACATGCCTGATGGCAAGGTAAATGCCGATAACAAGCAAATCGGTCTAAATGGGGATTAGAAAAAACCTCTTGCTTAGTCACGGCTTCAAAAAAATTACCATAATAAATCTCGGCTTGTCCGTTTTTATCAATTTCACTTTTTAGGTTAAATAATACCTGCTCATCCCAAAGCACATCACCGCAGTTAAGGAAATAAATGAACCGTCCTTTAGATTTAGAGACGGCTTGGTTCATCGCATCATAGATGCCCGTGTCCGCTTCTTGATAAAGCTTAATCCGCTCATCGCCATAAGCTTTATATTTTTCCGCCGCTCCATCTTTTGATAAACCATCCTTAACAATAATCTCATAATTCTGAAAAGTTTGCACCAAAATACTGTCCAAGGTAGTTTTAAGTTTCTCACCGGGATTAAGGCAAACCACTATTATCGAATAAAAAGGATTATTGTTCATCTTATGCAAAAAATCTTTCCAAAGATATTTCATTAAACAAAAAGGTTTGATACGGAAGCAGGCGAACCCCATCATAACGCGCTTTTATCATATACATGATAAAATATAAAATCCCCGCGGCAATGATTGCACCCGTAAAAAAATACCTCTGTTTTTTATCTTCAATATGCTTAACAATCGCCGGCAAAAAGAAAATATGCGTAACCGTCAAAAAATAGCCGATGCGCGAAATAACAGGAATAAACGATGCACATGTATAAAGAACAAAGGCAAATAAATTTAAGTAAAAATAGAACTTGTTCCTGATATTATCTTTAATTGCCTGACGGTAGTAAATCAACGAAAATACTAATACCGCACCGCACCTGATAATATTGATAATACTGGTTCCGCCCTCCAGATATTCCGTTTCGCGATACGTCGGATACACCAAAACCAGAAGCCGTAAATAGAAATCCTGTAAAAAGAATAACGTTGTACATGCTAATCCTGCAAGAATCAGCATCCATCTTTTCCATTCAAGCGATGCAAAGATATAAAGCGGTATCACTACTAATGCTGATTTATGAAAAGTTGAAGCCAATAAAATCATCAGCAAAAACGGCAGCCATTTCTTTTTCAGCACGTAGGGAATCGTAAACAAAGCAATCGCCAGCGCAAAGTAATAGCGAACCGTACTGAATGACTGAAAATAAAGCCCAAAAGCCATAAATAAGAAAAATGAAAAAACAAAATTTTCACTGTTACGATAAATCGTCCGGAGAAAAAGTAAAATCGTGGCAAAAGAATAAAAAGCAAAAACCAGAAGGAAATTTTCGGCTCCGCTAAGTCCGTAAATAATTTTGACTAACAGATTGAAGCCGATTTCTGTCGGGACGTAGGAATTATGATTTACCAAGTGCATGAATTGCATATATTTTACGTAATCGTTGCCAACATTAAGACGGAGTGCCGAGACCAGAAATAGAGTCGTAAAAATAAATATAAGTGCCGAGATATTCAGCATCTGCTTTCTGGTTATGGTGTTACCTGAATTTTTTAGCGGGATGGGATTAATTAAAAATGCCATCAGTACTGTTGTTACCGCCACGATAATATATAGAGGCATAAGGTAATATTTCTCCTTGCTTACGGCCGGCACTCTGCCGCCCATGAATGTTACGGATTACTAATCCCCTGTTTCATCAAATCATATGCTTCCCATAACTTAATCTCCCGGCACATCACCCGCTTCTTACTGAAAAGAAACCGAAGCGCAAACACCTTCGCCATACAACCATACAAATAATAATAAAGCACGCCCCTATCACGAAAGAATTTTTCATTATAACCGCTAAACCACGTCGATTCACGATATTCCTCACAACCGATACTAAGCGGTGAACAGTAAATCTTCAAACCTTTCTTTAAACAATCGTGCAAAAAAAGACTATCTTCACCATTACTGTAAGGCGCGCCCCCGCCGAACAGCAGGGAAAATGTCACACCCGCCGAGTGAAGCCTGCCTCTCCTGGCCGCCACGCTATACGTAGGATAGCGCCCATAATTATACCATCTAACCCGTTTAAACTGCGAATTATGATAAGTCGCCCTGCGCTCATCGACACTGACATTAAATAAAATCAAATCCGCTTTCGGATGATCGTTAAATTCATTAACAATAGCTTCATGATAACCCGAACCAAGGATAATATCCTCATCAGAAAAAAGAACAATATCACCGCTTGCCCGAAGCAACGCATTATTTCGGCTTAATCCAACCCCGCGTTCAGCAAAAGTAAATGATTTTACTTTCGCGCTATCTGATAAGGAGAACTCATCATAATTAAAATAATCATCCTGATTAATAATGATAGCATCCGATTCTAAATTCATTTTTACCGCCAGCTTGCGGGCATTTTGCTTAACTGCGGCAACCAGAACCTGGAGGGTCATTTATCTCGCCCCCCATAATATAGTCCAATAAACTTACGATCCGCTTCCGTAATTATTAATCCCAGTATTTTAATATTTTGGCTGCGCAGATAACTGACACATCTGTCAGTTATCTTGCCATAGCGGTGCCCGAAAGGAATCTCCAAAATCACACCATCATAACTTCTAAGCTTTGCTCCGTCAGGATAAGGCGTCTTGCAAACCGAAAGATAAAGCGGGTTTTTCGATTCACGCAAAAAATAACTTAGATTCTCTTTTAGCTCGTCAAAGTAAAGCCGCTCCGCATCAATTTTTTCGCCTTTTAGTAAAATCCCCGCCACGGGATAATGGTAACGCTTTTCTGCATCATTCAGCGTATAAAGCGAATCATCCAGAATATAGCTAAACCACCAAATGAAAAGTGCCAACAACAAAAACAGAACCGCACCCCCGATTATTGCCCGATTAAGCTGATTGTCCCAGACGATTAACTCCGGCTCTGTACTGCGAACCAATTCAATCGACTCTACCTCGCGTAACTTGGCGGCATATATCGGTAAGCCCTTTTCCATTGCTTGCTGAATAGCAGAAACTTTCGCTTCGAAATCAGATGTATATGTCACTTTTAGTAAACGGCGGTCAGACAAAATCTCCCCTTTAAATGTATTATCACGAAGCATCACTTTCAAATCTTCGTCAACCAATAACATATTTAATATTTTCTCATTCTCAGGAACTTCTTTTAGCGCAATAACTATTTGGTTAATAACAGGATCGGCATGAAGCAAATCATTCCACGTATAAGCATTAAAATGTTGATTTATTTCATCTTCTGAGTTCTTGAGAAATTCGATATAAAACTGCGAATATGACTGATAAACTTTTCCCATTCTGATTTCACGGACAACAAGATAAATTCCTCCGCACATTACCGCCCCGATAATCGTTACGATAATTATACGAACCAAATCTTTCTTTAGGCATAAAAATAATTTCTTTAAGTCCATGCTTTCATTCATGAAATCAGAATCGTTCACTGTGAATTTTTATCTCCTTTGCTGGCGGTAATTTGGTTATCCAAAATTCCTTCCGTGCTTTCAGGTTTTATAAGTACCTTTAAAGTCAGTAACATAATCTTTATATCAAGCCATAAAGAATAATTTTCGATATAGGTAAGATCAAGTTTTAATTTATCATAAGGCGTTGTATTGTATTTTCCATAAACTTGCGCATACCCTGCCAGACCTGCTTTCATTTTCAGACGAAATGAAAATTCGGGTAATTCCTCAAGATATTTTTCGATAATTTCAGGACGCTCGGGGCGCGGCCCGATAAACGACATATCACCCGATAAGATATTAAATAGTTGCGGCAGTTCATCAATACGAACCGTGCGGATAAAACGGCCTATCGGAGTGATTCTTTCATCCCTGCGCCCTGCCAGGCGGGCAATACCGTCACTTTCCGCATTAGTCCGCATACTGCGGAATTTAAAAATCGTAAATTCTTTTCCGCCGGCCGTAACACGGACTTGCTTAAATAAAGCAGGCCCGCGATCGTATAAGCGTATAATAACGGCTGTTATTAACATGATTGGTGATGTCACAATTATCAGAATCAATGACAGGAAAATATCCATCAGCCTTTTTATCAGGCGTTGCTCAACCGCTAAGGCATGTTCTCTTGTTAAATAAATGGGCGTATCAAATATGTGTAGCTGATCGCTTCCCTTTATCAATACATCAGGGATTTTCGGCATCATATAAACGCGTTTTGATTTAAAATAGAAAAATTTAAGTAATCTGTTACGAATATCCAGCGGTATATCCCATAACAGTATAGCACCTTTGAAATCCATCGCCTCTTTCTCAACGGCATCAATTCCCTCTGATACATTGATGAATTTCGTAATTTTGAAGCGATCTTTACGTCCCGAAAATTTACTTGTGATATCCTCAATCGAGCGATCGCCGTATACCAACAAAATGTTTTGCGGCGGAAACAATTTCTTATAAATATAATCACACATTATCGCCCATATCAGCGCGATAACCAGTTGCATAACCAAAACTAAAGCCAATGGCCTGATTTTGACCACCCAGTTATTCATCAGGGAAATCTGGAAGTATGAAACTGTATTCACTGCCAACAACGTAATTACTTGTGAAAAGAAGATATCGACGGGTTTTAAATAGCCGATCTTCAAACTTCCGTAAGTATGAGAAAAAATGCTTAACAGTGCAAAATAGAGTAAAACAATAATAATATGCCCGTTTAGATATAACTTAATGCCCCGATTGAAATTATTAACAACAGGATAATAATAATCAAACCAGGAATATGCATAAAGACCTGTGTAAATGAACAGGCTCATAATATTTATCAATAATATGAAAATGTGCTTGATTGATTCAATTCGCTTCATAGCAACCTTTATTCTTCACACTAACCTTCTTTTCGTAGCCCTGACAGCCCAAAAGAGGAAATTGTATGTACTGCTGAAAATACTTAGTTTTTCTACTTTTCTGTATAAATACCAAATCCGTTTAATTGCTTTTATTTTGTTCGATGAAAGCGAACCGGCAGGACGGCGGTAAATGGTGGTTACGACATTCATTCCGTATGCGGTATAACCGTTTCGGAGAATCTTCCACCATGTCGCTGTGTCTTCACTTACGACATTCGGCATTTTTAAATAATCTTTATCTATTTTGTTAAGGTCAAAGAGTGTTGTCGATGTGAAAATTATGGTACGTGACAATGCCTTCCGATAAGTTAATGTCAACGGAACCGAAACTATTTTTCCCGTTCCGTTAGCGAAATTATCACCAAACTCATATGCTGTAAAGGTAAAAGCCGCGCCTGTTTTTAAC
>WQST01000176.1 GCA_009787745.1 Lachnospiraceae bacterium | reverse complement strand
TTTCATAAAAATCATAAAAAAGCTCATTTTCAAAAAACAATTGCGACACCAAATGCGTCGCCCCCGCATCCACCTTTGCCTTTAAATGGCGAATATCCGCCACTTTTGATTCCGCTTCCAAATGCGTCTCCGGATAGCAAGCCCCGCTAACCGAAAATTCATCACCCTGTTCACAAATAAATGCCACCAAATCCTTCGCATACCGAAAATCGTCTTTTACCGCCGCCTCAGGATTTACATCCCCGCGAAGCGCCAAAATATTAAATAACTCTTCATCCCTTAAACGGTTAAGAATCGCCAGAATCTCTTCTTTATTATAGTTTAAACAAGTCAAGTGAATTAAAGGCTCTATCCCAAACTGATCCTTAATCTTCCGCCCAAGCTCTATCGTTTTATTACTTGCCGCGGTTCCCCCCGCGCCAAAAGTCACACTGATAAAATCAGGATTAAGCCGACAAAGCTCACCCAAAGTCTCATCTATACACTCTAATGCCTCCGCCTTCTTCGGCGGAAAAATCTCAAACGACAATATCGGTTTTTTCTTCGCAAAAACATCCGCAATCTTCATAACTTAAGCCTCCATACCCAATGTGGGGCCGGAATGCTATATCTACCGACCTCCACCCTCAATCATACCATAAATAAAAGATGATTACTACCTAATCTGATCCCGAATCTCCGCCGAATCCGCCCGAATATCGTTATAATCAATCCGCTCCAAAATTTCCTCAACCTCATGATCCGACTTCGCATCCTTACACCGCATAATCATCTTTTCTTTCTCCGCTTCGCTAAGATTTCCCGCCTGTCCGTTAAAAAGACCTTCATTAGCCGCAACTGCTATCCCGATACCTCCGACACCCAGCGGAGCGCCAAAAAAGAAATTACTATCCATGTTTTCCTCCAATCTAAAAAACGCAGTTCTGTTAACCTACGTTTAGTATGTGTATATTCTATTTTATTTTTCTGCCAAATTAAGGAAAATTTATCCGTTACTCAGTAATGAGCCAAGAATAGCAAGTAACTCATTAATATTAAACGGTTTCGCAACATGCGTATTCATCCCCGCATTTTTCGAACTGCGGACATCAATCGAATAGGCGTCAGCCGTCATTGCAATAATCGGTATCTTCGCAATATCTTCACGTTTACTGGCTCTGATTTTTTCCGTCGCCATATAACCGTTCATAACAGGCATCTTCACATCCATCAAAATACAGTCAAAATAATTAACACCTTTATTCATCAGCATATCCAAAACCCGCATCCCATTCTCGGCAACCTCGACAATAATTCCATGTTGCATCAGAATTTCTTTAATCATCTCAGCATTAAGTTGATTATCCTCAGCCACCAAAATACGCTTTCCCGCGAAAGATATCTCGGGTAAATTTTCCGACGGAATCAATCTTTCTTCCTGAAAATTATGTTCAAGCGCATAAAGTACCTTTTCGCGGTTAAGCGGTCTTGTAATAAAATCATTGATATTACAAAATTCCTTCATTTCCGGCACATTTTCCCACCAGTTCGAGATAAATAATGTCTGCGGAGCTTTATCCGCAAATTCTGAAGCAATCGCTTTTGCCAAATGATATCCTGCAAAATCATTCCGCTCACCGATATCGCTGAAAGCACACAAAACAGCACAGTAAGGCTTATCTTTATTAACCGCTGTTTTGATTAATTCTTTATAATCGTGATTATAACTGACAAAATCCGCGGCGATTTCTAATTCCGCAAACAAGTCCCTGATATTATCAACTTCCGTCTCATCATCATCGACTACCAATATCCGCATATCTTTTAGATTACTCCGAAAAACTATTTCCTTCTGGCGCCGTAAATGAAGGGAAACCGTAAATTTAGAACCGATATCAAAATCGCTGACCGCTTTGATATCGCCCGACATCATCCGAATCAAACGCATCGCAATCGGCAAACCCAATCCGACGCCCTGTTTTGCGGCGATCCGTTCATCATCAGCACGTTGAAACGGTTGATACATACTATTCATAAATTCCGAATCCATACCAACTCCCGTATCTTCAAAAATTATATCAAATAAACTGCATCCATCCCTGAATGCATGAACTTCGTTAACAGTTATCTTAACTTCACCGCCCGGTAATGTATAATTTATCGCATTAGAAAGGATGTTTCCGAGCGCTTGGCTGATTCTTTCATAATCGCCGATCAAATGCTCATGGATAACCTTATCGGAAATAATCCGCAGTGTAATATTTCTTTCATGCGCTAAATCAATATATTTTTCAACCGTATGCCAAAGCAGTTCGCCCATAAAAAACGGCGCCTCATTTATTAACAAGGTTCTGTCATTAAGTTCTGACATATCTGTGATTTCATCAACAATTCTCATTAGCTGATTGCTTGCCATCTCGATTTTATCAAAGCAATCCAATATTTTATTATTATCTTCAATATTTCTCCGCGCAATCGTCGTCATGCCGCTGATTGTGCTTAGAGGAATCCTTATATTTCGCGTGACATGAGCCATATAATCTGTCTTTTTTTGCTCCGCACGTGCCGCTTCCGCCAGAGCATTGCGTAAATCCTTATTGAGTTTTTCCAGATTATGATAATTTCTTTCCATAAGATACCTCATGCCTTTGCTTGAGTAAAGTTGCCGTTGATTAATAAAATAATAATACACGAACGCCATATTATCAATTAATCTTCATAAATATGGATGTTTTTTACAATATAAAATACCATATACGGATACTTTTTATACATATTTATTTAAGGACAAAAAGAAGAACGGATAAACCGTTCTTCCAAAAAATTAGTAATAATATTAACGCTTCGAGAACTGAGGAGCACGGCGCGCGCCTTTGAGTCCGTATTTCTTTCTCTCTTTCGCCCGGGGATCTCTGGTGAGATATCCCGCTTTTTTGAGAGTCGGACGGTATTCGGCATCTACTTGCAACAGGGCGCGGGCAATACCATGTCTGATCGCACCTGCCTGTCCTGTGGTTCCGCCGCCTTTAACCGTGACCCAAAGGTCATATTTACCGACTGTTTCTGTGGCAACCATCGGTTGTTTTACGATAACCTTTAAGGTTTCAAGACCGAAATAGTCGTCGATATCTCTTTTATTGATAGTAATATTACCTTTTCCGGGGCTCATAAAAACGCGAGCAATCGATTTTTTTCTTCTACCGGTTCCATAGCTTTTGGGTTGGGCTGCTTTTGCCATTTGGATTATCATTTCCTTTCAATTAGTTAAAAGTAAGCATAGTTAAAAAGTAAGCACTTCCGGTTTCTGCGCGGCTTGTTTATGTTCCGGTCCGGCATAAACGAATAGTTTCTTATACATCTGTCTGCCAAGAGGCCCTTTGGGAAGCATACCTTTAACAGCCATCTCAACTACTTCTTCGGGGCGCTTTTCCAGTACTTCCTTAACGGGTATCAAACGCCAGTTACCGACATATTCGGTATGGCGGAAATAGGTCTTTTGCTCCATTTTTTTGCCTGTCAGCCTGATCTTTTCGGCATTGATAACGATTACGTAATCGCCTGTATCTTCATGAGGGGTAAAAATGGGTTTGTGTTTGCCTCTGAGAACTCTAGCGATTTCTGTCGCCATCCGTCCCAAAGTCATATTTGTAGCGTCCACAACATACCACTTACGATTGATAGTTGAAGGACTTGCCATAAAAGTTTTCATTATAGGAACCGTGCCTTTCTAAATAGTAACTGTTAGTATTAGCATATGTGCGCAATTCGCTCGCGGATGTCCGGTCCGATTAGAATCGGCACACTGCAATATTATATTATACGTGTCCGTGTGTGTCAAGGAAAATTTTTCATCCTTCACGCCAACCAACTGCCAAATTTTTTACATAGTTTTTATTATCCTAAAGTGTTAAGGTTGATATAGTAGATGAAACCATGAAACACTAAAAGAAAGGTGTTGCCTTATGCCTCAATATATTGGACAAATACTGCTTGTTACCATTATTTTAGCCGCCTGCTTCTTTTATTACCGAAAAAAGCGCCATTCGGGCATGTTTAAAGAAGCGCAGGATTTGACCCTTCTATTAAATGACGTCGCAGGAAATACCGAAGCCAAAGCGATGCTCACAGATATTATTTCATTTATCAAAAACCCCGCCAAATATGCCGACGTCGGCGCCAGAATGCCGCGCGGTATCCTTTTTTACGGACCGCCCGGAACAGGAAAAACACTTATGGCGAAAGCAATCGCCGGAGAAGCGGGAGTTCCTTTTTATGCTTGCAACGGTTCGGATTTCATGCAAACTTATGTCGGCGTTGGCGCAAGCCGTATTCGGGAATTATTTAAAACAGCGAAGCAAGACGAAAAAGCCGTCATTTTTATTGATGAAATCGATTCGATCGGCAAAAAACGCGGACGCGGACCGGGTGCCAGCCATGATGAACGCGATCAGACTTTAAACGCGCTTTTGGCGGAAATGTCCGGTTTTAATGAGCGGGACGGCGTGGTCGTCATCGCGGCGACGAATCGTTTGGATACGCTTGACGACGCCTTAACCAGACCGGGGCGCTTCGACCGCTTAATTGAAATCAGCTTACCTGATGTAAGCGCCCGCCAAAAAATACTCACCCTTCATGCGAAAGATAAACCCTTCGATGAAACCATTGATTTAGAGGCTTTGGCGAAATCAACCGTTTCCTTTAGCGGTGCGATGCTGGAAAACCTGCTTAATGAAGCCGCGATTTTTGCCGCTAACAGCAGTGACGAAGCTGATTCAAGGAAAAAAATTCTAATCAGTCAGGAGCATCTTGATAAAGCTTTCTTTACGGTCATTGCGGGAGCGGAAAAAACTGACACCGGCTTTATCACTTCGGACGACCGCAAAATTACCGCTTATCATGAAGCCGCTCACGCGCTTGTAACCAAGCTTTTATTGCCTGACTCGTATATCTCTAAAGTGACAATTATCCCCAGTACTCGCGGTGCGGGAGGATTCAACTTGAGCATTCCGAAAGATACGTTATATATGACGAAGGAAAAACTTCTGGCTAATATGAAAGTCTTATTGGCGGGAAGAATCGGCGAAGAACTGGTGTTCGGCGGCGAGAAAATCACCACGGGCGCTTCCAATGATATTGAAAAAGTATCAACGCAGATGGTAAATTTCATTTCGGCTTATGGAATGGATGAAGATTTCGGTATCTTTAATATGAATGTCTTGGCCAATAACGGCGGTTACAGTACGGGAGACAGCGAAGCAAGGCTTATAGACCTATGCCGCGACCGCATCAAACGCCTTTATCATGAAACCAAAGCATTGCTCGCCGCCCACCTTAATGATTTACACAAAATCGCGAATGAATTACTGGATAAAGAGTCTTTGAATCAGGAAGATA
>WQST01000175.1 GCA_009787745.1 Lachnospiraceae bacterium | reverse complement strand
AAATGAGGATGCTTTTTTTTGTGGCAATGACTCTGAACAGTTGCTCCCATAGGACGAAAACGACATCATCGCCTTGTGAGACTTGAATGCCTTGGTCGTCGATGCGGTATTTGAGGGGGTTTTTAAAAGCAGGGTTTAGGAGCATCTGTTTTTTGGATTTGGTGAAAAGGGACCAAGGGGGGTAAAATAGGACGATAGCGCCTGCCAATAGGGCGATGGCATTGCCGTTATATATGAATAGGGCGATCATCATTATACCTAAGCCAATCGTTAATAGTCCGGCGAAACTTCTGTAGTTTTGGCGGAAAAGGTAGGATAGTAGGATATTGGATGTCATTTTTACTTCGAATTCCATGGGTACCTCGCTTAGGATTGTTAGTTAAGCCCTGCCATTTTGAGACAACGCTCAGGCGACATAAGCTTTATCCGCGTGTGCGTTGTCTCCATTAATTATACTAGAATCCAAACAAAGTGCAAGAACTTCTTTACTTAAGAGTATTCCTACCTCTTAAGAATCGGGCTTAATTTCTTATAAACCAACAATGTCACAAGCGAAATTATTGTGCCTTTAATGAAGTTAAAAGGCGCCACTGCGAAAAATGCCAGCGTCCAGACCGAGTCGATTGCCTGATTGACGGCATTTCCCATTCCAATAATAATTCCGATATCATTACCCATAAACATCTTGGCAAAAGTCGGAATCAAATATAAGGCATTAAATATCGTTGCAAAAATTGTAATCGTCGCCGTACCGATAACACATCCAATAACCGCCGCTTTTTTACTCTTTCGATATGCATATATGATCGAGGCGGGAAGCACATAACTGCAACCCACAACGAAATTCGCCAAGTCGCCGACGAAAGCGGTCGTTGTCCCCGTGAAGATGATTTTTAGCAATATTTTACAAAACTCAATCATGACTCCGACCACAGGGCCAAAAGCGAAAGCACCGATGATGACAGGAATTTCCGACAAGTCCATTTCATAAAATGCCGGGGCAATAAAGGGTACCGAGAATTTCAGCATATGCAGAATTGTTGCAATAGCTGAAAATATGCCGATTATTACGATTTTCCCGGTCGCGAGGATCGGCTCTTTGTCCTTGTTCCTGCGCTTAATTAACTTTTCGGCGGCGTATGCGATGATAAACATCACAATGATAATACCAAAGAATTGCAATAGAAAAAACACGTTGTCGGAAATAGATTCCCATAGATTCTTATTCATTTTCTCTCCTTCTCTCATCCAGACTTTAACTGTCGGTTTTGGAATTTCACCAAATCAACACCTTTTGAGGGAAGAAATAGCTTTTCTTCACGCAGTGTTCGCGGACTTTTACCGCCGGTAGGGAATCACACCCAACCCTGAAGTTTACTTTTTTGACTTTACCACATTCTACTTCATAAATCAATTATTTTTTTAAGATTCTTCACTGCGAGATTCTTCACTGCATGTTTACGGCTTGCCGTGTACAGTAATAGTTTATGGTCACTTTTATGTTTAGTTACTGTTTATCTTTAAACCGCCATTACATTTCTAAGCAGCAATTACGGAACATTATGAATAGCGAAAATGTTTATCAGGCTTTATTCCTGCGGTCAATTTTATCGTATTTTCATATCGTATTTCCCATGCTTATTTTTACTTGCTAAATCGCAATTTCATTGCTATAATTAAATAGCAATGAAGTGTCAATAGTGCCGCCCGGCGGCGGTACTGAAAATAGTTTACGTAAAATGCATTTTGTATATTAAAAGGGTTGTTCATATATGGCAAAAATTATTTTATTCCTTCACCGTATCGGTGAATCTCTTCGGGTTCTTGGCGTAATGCCTAGGTTAATCATCTCTTTTTTGATTACCTGCATTATCCCTTTAATCGTGCTAATCGTAATCGAACTTTCACAAGCCACCGAACTGGGGAATACTCTTGAAGAAATCACAATAAAAGACTCTNCTGCCGCCATTAACGGCGTCGCTACCGATAGCATCGAGCGGATGGCTACGGATGCCGCTAACCGTATCGCTGATTTTCTGTATGACCGTGACGCGGATCTCCTTTTTTTGGCTGAACTTACGCCTTCGGAAGAATTATTCCAAACATTCATTACCACTAGAATCGGTCAACTCGCCGTTCAAGGTGATTGGAGAATCGCAAGCGACCGAAAATCATGGATACCTGAAAAAACGATACCCCCGCTTTATACAGGTAAATCAACTAACCACGAAAATAATGATCAAGGTGCTTTCCGTTCACGGGCGGGAGTTACTTTTACATATGACGACGTCCCGCTATATGACGAAATAACTTATCTTGATCTTTTGGGAAATGAAATATATAAGGTCGTCGCCGCAGATTCCCCGAAGATAAACTATCCGCTCAATAAGGAAAAGCGCAATGTCTCGCAAAAGGAAAACACCTACATCAAAGCCGAAGATTATTTCGCCGAACTTAAGGAACTTAAAGCAGGTGAAATATATGTCTCCGATGTCATTGGAGCTTATGTCGGCACTAATTATATCGGTATGTATGTTCCCGACTATATAAATGAAGCATCCGCCAAAAACGGCTACGAAATCGAATATAATCCTGAGGCTCAGGCTTTTGCGGGAAGGGAAAACCCCGGCGGACAGCGCTTTGAAGGGATTATCCGTTTCGCAACCCCCGTTATTGACGATAACAATCATATCGTCGGCTATATCACTCTGGCTCTTAACCACGACCATATCATGAAACTGGTTGACCATCTCAGTCCGACGAATGATGAGCGTTATACCCTGATGCCCAGTGCGCATGAAGGGAACTACGCTTTCATTTGGGATTACAAGTGCCGTAATATCAGCCACCCCCGCCATCATTCCATCGTCGGCTATGACCCTGAAACGGGTAATCCGCAGGTTCCATGGCTTGAATCTTCTATTTATGATGCCTGGCAAGAGAGTAATACCGCGTACTGGTATGATTTCGTTTCCGAAATACCTGAATTTGACGGACAATCAAGGCAAAAGACCATCGCTTCGGAATTGACAAGGCAAGGGTTAGTCGGATTAGATGGCCGCTATCTTAATAATGCCCCGCAATGTACTGGATGGATGGATTTAACTGTTAATGGCGGCTCAGGTTCTTTCTTAATTATGTGGAGCGGCCATTACAAGTTAACCACCGCCGCCGCTATCCCTTATTTTACAGGGAAATATGCCCCTTCCGACGAAAACGACTATACTCATCGGGGGTTCGGTTTCGTTACTATCGGAGCGGGGCTTGATGATTTTTCGAAACCTATTTCTTCACTCAAATCAAAGCTTGAATACACGACAGCACTTAACAAAGAGGTGATATTTCGCCGCGCCTTTGTTAATAGCTTAATCTCTATTACATTCGTTATTATTATTGCGATTTTTGTCTCATTTACCTTTAGAGGCAATATCACCAACATTATTAAAGGCGTAACCCGCTACCGCGCCGGAGAGCGTCAGTTCCGCTTCAACGATTCATATAACGATGAATTTTCCGCCGTTTCCGATGCTTTTGATGCCATGGCGAACAATCTTGCCGCCCACGTCAATTGTTTGCAAACAATTGTCGGAATGGATGATATTATTATCTTTATAAATGAGCAGGGATTAGAAATCATCAATAAAAAGCTTGATGAAGTCGTCGGGCTTCATTACAACGAATTTAGCATATATCCGTATGGAACCAAATATTGCCCGATTACAGGTCTTAGAGAAGGATTTGAAGCCGAAGTATTATATAATGAAAAAAGTAAGCAATACTTTCAGGGCGTCGCTTCTTATTTCTTAGACAGCGACGGCAAAAGAGCAGGATATGTTATTAATAGTACCGATGTAACGGAAATTCAGCTGGCCCTCTTGGAAGCCGAAGAGGCGAATCGGACTAAGAGCGAATTTTTATCAAGAATGAGCCGGGAAATGCAGACGCCGATGCTCGTTATTAATAAAGAAACCGAAGTTGAGTATATCAGCAGGTCGATTTGTGCGTGGTTCGGCTTAGGCGAGCGTTCCGAACTGCTCAATCGTCCGCTTATCCAACTACCAATGCCCGAAGATATAAAAACACTAATTATAGACATCCTCAATCAGGACGATTTCTATCAAACGAATCTGGAACTGACCAAAGATGGTATACAGTACTGGTTCATGCTACGCTCTTCATTAATGGGCGATAATGTCGGTTCACGGGTTTTCGAACTTGTCGAAATCACGGAACTGGTCGAAGCGAAAAATATCGCCGAGGAAGCATCCCGTGCCAAAAACGATTTCCTCGCCAAAATGAGCCATGAAATCCGCACACCTATGAATGCCATCATCGGCATGTCGGAACTTTTGTTAAATGAACCGCTTAACGAACGTCAGGAAAGTTATGTTAAGGATATTAATCTTTCCTCGCATTCATTGCTTGGAATTATTAATGATATCCTTGATTTTTCCAAGATCGAATCAGGTAAAATGGAACTCGACCCTGTCGATTATGACCTTGATTTATTCACGCACAATCTAAAATCAATGTTCGATTTCGTTGCGCACAAAAAAGAACTGGAATTTATATTAGAAACCGAAGGTGATATGCCCAGATACCTGCACGGCGATGATGTCAGACTGCGTCAGATTTTGACCAATATTTGTTCAAATGCGGTCAAATTCACCGACAAAGGTTTCGTTCGGTTAAAAATAATTGCCACTGATGAGATGTTGCATTTCGCTATCACAGACAGCGGGATGGGAATCCGCGAAGATGATTTGGAGTCATTATTCG
This sequence comes from Lachnospiraceae bacterium, assembly GCA_009787745.1. Classification (GTDB taxonomy): domain Bacteria; phylum Bacillota; class Clostridia; order Lachnospirales; family Lachnospiraceae; genus UBA935. Next base: position 636 of record WQST01000175.1, on the reverse strand, counting down.
TTGCTTTCGTGCAAGCTGACCGGCATAAAAACCGGAATGTCACAGGCACAGGGCTGGGGCTGACGATCAGCAAGAATTTCGCCGAAATGATGGGCGGTGACATTACCGTCAGCAGTATCTACGGCGAAGGCACTACTTTTACCGTCTCAATCCCGAAAGTACTCGGTGATAAAAACGCGGTTGATACGGATTTCAAAAATCGGAAAGAGCGTTCATTTAATGCGCCCGATGCCGCTATTTTAGTCGTTGATGATAATGAGCTTAATCTCAAAGTAGTAAAAGGATTGCTCCGCTTACTTAGGATTGATATCGAAACCGCTTCTTCCGGCAAAGAAGCGCTAAAGAAAGTCGCCGAAAAAGATTACGATATCATTTTTATGGATCATATGATGCCTGAAATGGATGGTATCGAAACAACTTTAGAAATCAGAAAAATGGGCGGCAAATATGAAAAAATGATAATAATTGCCCTCACCGCAAATGCGATTCAAGGTGCCCGAGAAATGTTTATCGCCAATAGTTTCAACGGCTTCGTTACCAAGCCGATCGTAATGGCGGAGATGTCCAACGCACTTTATGATTACTTGCCGAAAGGAAAAATTATCGAAGCCGATACTGCGGAAGCGGAAGATAATA
>WQST01000174.1 GCA_009787745.1 Lachnospiraceae bacterium | reverse complement strand
AGCCGTTATCTCTTCGCCTGAGATTGCGCGTCTTTCATCTACACGCCAGTTTCCGCTGCTGCCTGTTACTACCGCGTCACGAGGCAGGAAGAAAAACCTCCCGTTTTGCGCGCTTACGCCGTGACCGGCAAGAAATAGCAGCACAATGTCGCGGTCTCCTGCCTGATCGAGGAACGTTAAACTTCTTTTTATGTTGTCGGCTGTCGGCAGCGTTGCCTCTCCATCGCCGATGATAAGGCTGTTCACTTTCGCGTAACGCCTCCCCTCCTGCGATTTAAGCGTTTCTGTCAGCCTTTTCGCGTCTGCGACAGCGAAGCGCAAATTACCGCCGACTTGAGACGAGTTTTCGTAATTGTTCACGCCGATTGCTAGTATCCACAGATTGGGAAGCTGCGGTCTCTGCCCTGCCTGAGCGTTATACGTCACTTCGACAGGAGATAACCGCACGCTTTCAGAGTAACCGTTAAACGCCACAACCTCGATCAAGTTACGCCCCGGATCGAGAGTGAGAGGCAGTTCAAAGTTTACGGTTCTTTGATTTCCCGTAACGGTGAGGCTTGTGCGTTCCGGTTGTAAATTATTGCCTTTGATAGCCGCCAATTCATTTCTCGCGACCGCGCGTCCGTTGACAAAGATTTTGATGTTTTTAATCGGCTGGTTTTGATCTGTAACGGTTACGGAGAGATTCGTTGTCGCTGTGTTTGTTGTTGTAAAAGTCGAAGGAGAGCGAATCGTAACCTGCGGCGGAATGAAAGATGCGGCTTGCTGGATGGTGACATTTGCTTTTGAAGAGGGGTCGGGTCTACCTTGCAAGCGGGCTTGTAGTACATCTGGGTTGTAAAAGACGGAGCGGTAGCTGTCGATGCCGGAGACGGTGTTGTTGACACGCACGTTGAGGAAGCGGTCGCCGCGAGGGGAAGCTTGATAGTAGCCGTCCGGTGTGATGGAGAGCCATTCGCCTTCAATGGCGGATGATGCGGTTTCGGTTTCTACGCTTAGACCGCGGGAAGCTAACGAAAGTTGGGAGTCGCTGCCGGAGAAGGAGATGAATAGGACTATTTCTTTGCCGGTGGCGGCGTCCCAGAGACGGATTGTATTATCAAACGAATGAGAAAGAATTTTTTTACCATCAGAGCTATACGCTACCGAGCGAACATCTGCAATATGACCTACTAAGGACATCTGTACTCTACCGCTCTCTGCATTCAATATCAAGATACCTCTACCATTTCCTGCTACGATATTTTTCCCATCAGGACTATATGCTAAGCATTGCACACCTCCTCTAATTGAGATTTTTTCCTGACCATTCTGTGCATCCCATATTCTGATTGTATAAGGACTGCTAGATGCGATATACCTCCCATCGGGACTATAAGCAAGGCTTCGTACAGCACCCCAGATGGTATTATCATCAGTATGTCCTGAAAAAAACAATATTCCTTTGCCGCTTTCAGCATCCCATATTCTCACTTTTGTATCATGACTTCCTGAAGCTATATATTTTCCGTCAGGGCTATATGCAAGAGCCCATATCCCGCTGGTATGACCTGAAAGAGTATGTAATAATCGTCCGTTCATGGCATCCCATATCCTTACCAAACCATCACTGGATCCAGTCACAATTCGTCTTCCATCAGGACTGTATACAACACGAATATCACTTATGGTATTAGGCATGGACCATGAAAGAGTCCTAACCTCTCTGCCAGTTTCTATATCTATTATTTTTACTGTTTGTAAATTCATGGTAACAGTAAGATGTTTTCCATCAGGACTATAAACCATGGAACGGGCAAAGAAATTGTAAGAATCTACGTAAGTATTTCCTGAAAGAACCACCGGTACTGAATGAATTCGTAATTGCCGACCGCTCTCAGCGTCCCATATAAAAATTTTCCCATCAATAGATCCAGCAGTAATATTTTTACTATCAGGGTTGTATACTACAGACCCTATTGCTTTACTTTGCGCTAAAAGAGTTTGTACTTCTCTCCCACTTTCCGCATCCCGTATTGTGATGCCATATCCTTCTCCAAACGCTATACTTTTACCATCAGGACTATATACCACCTCACCACCCGGGAAAGTCCGTAGTAGTCGCCCGTTTTTTGCATTCCATATCTTAACCCCATCAATATATGCTCTGGACATAATATGTTTCCCATCTGGGCTGTACGTAACAGAGCGTATTTCATGAGCATGTCCCGAAATAACTCGTAATCGCCTTCCAGACTCTGCATCCCAGATTCTAATCGTACAATCATCATATCTTTGTTTATTAGAAGAACCAGCCCCTGAAACAATACGTTTTCCGTCAGGGCTGTACGCTACCGATTGAACAGTTCCGATATGACCTGAAAGAACACGTATTTGTCTGCCGCTTTCTGCGTCCCATATTATGATAGTATTATCCGACGATCCTGAAACAATATTTTTCCCATCCGGACTATATACTAATGAATTTATCCAGCCAGTGTGACCTTCAAGTTTCATTAGTTGCCGACCGCTCTCTACATCACATATTCGAATTATTGGTTCACCGTCTGAGCCTCCTGACGCAATACGCATTCCATCCGGGCTAAATGTAATTGATCTAACAGCAGAGGTATGACCTCTAATAAACCGTAACAATTTTCCACTTTCATCATCCCATAATGTGATAATACCATCTTCACCGCATACAAAGCGTTTTCCATCAGGACTATATGCTATAGAATAGATATGAGAAGTCGTCAAAATTGTTCTAAATTCTCGTCCGCTCTCAAGATCCCATACTATTATTGTTTTTCCAACCCTTTGCGATGATATAATACGTTTACCGTCAGGTCTGTATGCTATATATTCTGGATTAAATTGTCCTAATTGCGGAAACACTTCTACATTTGCTTCTTGTGCCCACAAACTTGTTACCCCAGCCATCAGCAACCAGATAGTTGTAATACTCAAAATCGTTTTTACTTTCATTTCTTTTCTCCTACTCATCAGCACCATAAATAATATTTTTAGGAAATACAAAACCTGCCTTAAAATATCCGCCGATACTAACAGATGAAGGCACAAATATATTCATTTCAAGACATGTTCCAGGGTTTATTGTTGTATTAACTCCTATTTCCGCAAAATCACCGATTATAGCGCCGAATTTTTTACGATTAGTTTCTATCCAAGTCCCGTCAGGCATTTTAATTTTTACTTCTTTATAATCTTTTTTATTTTTTTCAGTTTTGTTTTTAATTAGCAAGACATTGGAAATTATTACTCCCGCGCCAAAATGAACATTGTTTCCTAAAATAGAATCACCTACATAATTAAAATGAGACACCTCTACATTATTAAAAAGTACGGAATTTTTTATTTCTGTAGAATTGCCTATAACACAGTTGTCGCCGATAATTACGTTTTCACGTAAAAAAGCGCCGTGTCTGATTTCACAGTTTTTTCCAATTAATGCAGGACCTTTGATTTCTGTATATTTACTAATCATCGCAGTTTTATCAACATAGATATTTTTACCAATCTCTGCATATTGATCTTTATTTGCCTCATAAATCTTTATTATCGCATCGGGAATGAAATCAAGAATATGCCATATTGGTTTATCAGTTGGAAACCAAGGTTTTAATTTTTCAGGAATACATTCAAATAATCTTGATTTAACAATATTATAAGTTGATTTATGCATATTTTGTCCAAAGTTTATTAAAATGCTCAATGCACAAATTAATAAATGCATTATCGTTTGTTTTAATTAATTCAAAAGAAGTTATTTTCTCTGTTTTTAAACCGGTATGGTAGGGAGTCCACCATGCCCATTTACGATCAACAAGAATTAATGCATATCGTGCTTCCGTATTATATTCATGATATTCAATTGAACCTTTTTTGCCGTCTTTAGTAGGTCTTATATTTTCTTTTATACTGTTAATAATACCTAACGTATCAGTTGTAGGTATTGGTCCACCCTCAAGTGCTGAAACATCATCAAGAAATTCAGATTTTTCTTTTTTTGCTACTAATATTCGTACATCTATAGCATTTTTATTTATACTATCTAACAAGTGAGGACTCATAGAGCCCAATAATATATCAGCATAATAGGCAATTATTTCAATTGTACTATTAGCATTGGAAACCATTTTGTGTGTCATTCTAAAATCGCCTATTGCTTCATCTTGTATGCCATCAATACCCTTCTGTTTTAACTTATCAAATAATTCTCTGTCATTAATAGGAATATTTATCACCGGCTTTTTAATATACTTAAAAATATAAATTAAAGCTAAAACTACTAATAAACCAAATAGTATGCCGGATACACTTTTATCTACCTTTTCGAGAAGTCCAAATTTTTGTGAAAATGTATTAAAACCGGTAAAAACTACTCCCAATAGTGCAACAAGATTGAATTGTGTGTTTAATACTTCCAAACTCTTTTTAATTTTTTTCATAATATTCTCCTTTAATGTTTATAACCAACCCATACAGGCAGTTTTAAATTTCATCTTCTCTACAAATATCTCCTCCCTCACCTCCCCATCCCCCTCAAAAACCTCTCCCTCCTGACACCGCCGGTATCTGCCCCCCGATACGCATTCATCATCCCCTGCAAATTACCAATGCGCTGAGCCGGCAAAGGATGCGTACTATTCAAGCTGCCGGCTTGATTTCCCTGCAATTTACCCAATAAACCAAACAATTCCACAAGACTTGCGGGATTATAACCCGCCGAAACAAGCAAAGAAAAAGCCGTTGAATCAGCTTCGAATTCCTGCAATTGCGAGTAGCCGCCGCTGAAAAGGGATTGAATAAATTCGTCCACCGCCGCTGTGAATAATTGCTGTTGGGTTTCATTGCCAAGGCTTTGGCTGATTCTCCGCCTCTCCTGATTAAGATTCTGAACAAGATTAGAATGTTGAATAACGGCAATACCATGCCGAAGCTGAATATGAGCCATCTCATGGGCGATAATTGCGGCTAACATATCCTCGGAAGTAAGCAGATCAAGAATGCCCCGCGTTAAAAATATATGACCGCCCGGTGTCGCAAAAGCGTTTATTACAGGAGTGTTTAGAATCATCACATAATAGCCGTTATACCAATTTGGCATGGGCGAATTTATCGCAAGTGTATTGCATATCAAATTAAGATAATTAGTTTGATCAGGTCTTTCAGTATACAGCGTAAAATGATTCAAAAGATGCGCCGCTGCCGCCCGTCCCAGAAAATAAATATCCTGCATGGAAAATTCTTCCTGTGAAATGTTTATCGATCTTTCCATGCGGGATAATGCATCGCTAACATTATTCTGGGCTGCCGCTCCGGCTGCGGAAATTAAAATTAAAAGTAATATAAACGTTTTTTGCAGTCTACCCATAATAAAGTTCCTTTTTTAATCGGTAGAACGCGGAGTAGGCTTTGATTGAGTTTGTGCAATTCTTTCCTGCATCATTCTGGAAGCTTCACCGGNNTT
>WQST01000173.1 GCA_009787745.1 Lachnospiraceae bacterium | reverse complement strand
ACCGCCGTACTGGATTCTGATTGCATCGGCAACCGCCTGATCATAAATCTCGCTTAAGCAAACGCGAATCGCCGCACAAACCTCTTGTGCCTGCTCAGTCGTCGCGACTTTTCCTGTGCCGATCGCCCAAATCGGTTCATAAGCGATAACTGTTTTGACAGCCTGTTCGGCGGATACGTTCAAATAAGCGATTTTAATTTGCTGACGCACAAAATCAATCGTAATACCTTGCTCACGCTGGATCAGCGTCTCGCCGCAGCAAACGATTGGGGTTAAATTATGCTCAAGCGCTTTTAAAACTTTTTTATTAATTATTTCATCTGTTTCGGCGAAATATTCGCGTCTTTCGGAATGACCGATAATAACGTATTTGACTCCTGCATCAACGAGCATCAACGGAGAAATTTCACCCGTGTATGCACCGCTGTCGGCGAAATACATATTCTCGGCACCGATATTGATGTTTGAGCCTTTGGCGGCTTCCATTGCGGGAATAATGTCAATCGCGGGAACGCAGAAAACGACGTCAACATCATCACAGGCAACTAATGGCTTTAAAGTATTTACCAGATTTACGGCTTCACTTGGGGTCATATTCATCTTCCAGTTACCCGCAACTATTTTTTTTCTGGACATGTGGTCTTCTCCTTTTTATCTAACATATTGTTCTGAATCATCGGATGATAAATCTAACGGTTCTTGACCGCGGCTACACCGGGCAGTTCTTTTCCTTCGAGAAATTCTAAAGACGCACCGCCGCCTGTCGAGATATGTGACATCTTATCACCGAAACCTAACTGGTTAACGGCCGCCGCGGAATCTCCGCCGCCGATAATCGTCATCGCATCGGCACTCGCTAACGCCTTTGCGACGGTAATCGTTCCGTTAGCTAAGATCGGATTTTCGAAAACTCCCATCGGCCCGTTCCAAACAACGGTTTTTGCTGATTTAACAGCATCGGCGAAAAGCTGTGCTGTTTCGGCTCCGATATCGAGGCCCATCATATCCGCAGGAATCTCTTTTACGTTTGAAACAGTAATTTCCGCATCAATCGGGCTGGGGAATGACTCAGTAATGACGGTGTCAATCTGCAATAAAAGTTTTTTGCCGAGTTTTTCCGCTTTCGCAATCATTTCTTTGCAATAGTCAACTTTTTCATTATCAACCATGGACTTGCCGACTTCTTTACCTTGTGCTTTCAAAAAGGTATATGCCATCCCGCCGCCGATAATAAGGGTATCGCACTTCTCTAACAGGTTGGAGATTACATTGAGTTTATCTGAAACCTTGGCTCCGCCTAAGATTGCTACGAACGGGCGAACAGGATTTTCAACGGCATTGCCAAGAAATTTTATTTCTTTTTGAACTAAATAGCCGACTGCGGAAATTTCTTTCAAATTAGCGACACCGACATTCGAGCAGTGAGCGCGGTGAGCGGTACCAAAAGCATCATTAACGAAAATATCGCAAATCGAAGCTAAATCTTGTGAGAACGCTTCGCCCATTTTGCCCTCTTCGGGGCGGAAACGAGTATTTTCCAATAAAATAACTTCGCCGTCTTTCATCGCTTCAACGGCGGCTTTAGCATTTGCCCCAATAACTTCATCATCAGCGGCGAATTTTACCTCTTGTCCCAAAAGTTCTGTTAATTTCTGCGCAACAGGTGCTAAAGTGAGTTCAGGGGTCGGTCCTTTTGCTTTACCTAAGTGTGAGCAAAGGATTACTTTGCCGCCGTCGGATACAAGTTTTTTGATCGTCGGCAATGCTGCGGTCAGACGATTGATGTCTGTGATTGCGCCTTCTTTCATCGGTACATTAAAATCACAGCGGCATAAAACTCTTTTTCCGCCGACATCAATATCGTCAATTGATAACTTATCTAAAATCATATTTAATTAAAACCTAGCCTTTCTTTTAAAAACCAACTTTATGGGGTTCGATCCAAAGACCGAACCCCAGATGCAATAATGTAAATCTTGTGGTTACTTATTTCAACTCAGATAAATATTTGATTGTTCTGACCATCTGGCTGGTGTAGCTGTTTTCATTATCATACCATGAAACAACCTGTACGAGTGTATTGCCGTCGTCCATCGGTGAAACCATCGTCTGGGTTGCATCGAATAATGAACCGAAAGTCGAGCCGATGATATCGCCTGAAACGATTTCGTCTTCGGTATAGCCGTAAGATTCGTTAGCGACTGATTTCATCTTGTCATTGATTTGCTCTTTGGTCACACTTCCTTTAACAACGGCGATAAGAATCGTGCTGGAACCGGTAATCGTCGGAACGCGCTGGGCGGAACCGATCAGCTTGCCATTGAGTGCGGGGATAACTAAGCCGATAGCTTTGGCGGCTCCTGTTGAGTTAGGGACGATATTGTTAGCGGCGGCGCGAGCACGGCGTAAGTCGCCTTTCGGGTGCGGGCCGTCAAGCGTCATCTGGTCGCCTGTATAAGCATGAACGGTGGTCATAATGCCTGACTTGATTTCCGCTAAGTCATTGAGGCCTTTTGCCATCGGCGCCAAGCAGTTAGTCGTGCATGAAGCCGCGGAGATGATATTGTCCTCCGCTGAAAGAATGTCATGATTAACATTGAAAACAACGGTTTTAAGATCATTCCCCGCAGGTGCCGAGATAACGACTTTTTTGGCGCCTGCTTCTAAATGGGCTGAAGCTTTTGCTTTTTCGCAAAAGAATCCTGTACATTCTAAAACGACATCAACGTCATAATTTTTCCAAGGGAGTTCTTTCGGGTCGCGGATTGCGTAAATTTTGATTGTTTTTCCATCAACGGTGATTGAATCTTCACCTGCTGTTACTTTACTTGCTAAGGCGTAAGGCCCCTGAGCAGAGTCATATTTGAGTAAGTGTGCCAACATCTTAGGACTGGTCAGGTCATTAATTGCTACTACTTCATATCCCGGAGCACCGAACATTTGTCTGAAAGCTAAACGACCGATCCTGCCAAATCCATTGATTGCTACTTTTACTGCCATTATAATTTCCTCCTGATTTTTAATTAGTTTAACTTAGCATTGATATTTTACCTTTTTTGTTGGGAAAATACAAGCTGTTTCTAAATATTTTACAAATATTTTAATTTTTCGTGAATAGTTGTGGGATTGCGGCTTCTGTTTCGGCGGTGAAAATCCCTTTGGCTACTGCCGAAGCGGAGTAATTAATAAAATCAAGCCCTATCACAGCAGGACGTTTCCCGGTTTGCTCATATATAAACTGTGATTCCCCACCGAATAAGCCATGGTCACTTCTCCAGTTACCCTGACTTTGCTGACCGGACAAAAATTTGAGTCCATATTGCATAACAAGAAAACTCATCAGCCCCAAGGCATTATCATCAGCGTTCGGGTTTACCAGAGTAGCCGGAATTTCATAGAAATCCGCATCAAGTTCCGACTCGCCGGATACCTTCAGCGACATAACGGCAATCCAGCCCCAATGAGCGGTTATCCCAATGGTGTAATCACGTACCGGGCGCTTTAGGCGTTCCCTGACAGGAACACTCACCGCCTGCGCGGTAGGATCAGGATCGTTTAAATCCGCTTCTAAGATAGTCGCATCCGCTGTTTCGGTGATATCAACAGCAGGGGTATCATTATTTTTCATCGTACAAGCATTTAACATAAAACTCGCCATTCCTAACAAGATAAATAGTAAAATTCGTTTATTCATGAAAGCCCTTTCTTTATATAATTCATAGCAACATAATTATATTAAATATTGTTAGTAAAGTAAATACCGTGTAGACAACCTGCAAAAAAATGTTTGACAGAGTGAAATCTAGTTGCTATAATGTACTTGTACGTTATGAACACTCAAGTTCGGCAAAATACTTAATCTAAAAGAAGGTGAAAATGGATATAATTATCAGCAGTAATACCAGCAAACCCATTTATGAGCAGATTACCTCGCAAATAAAAGCGCTGATTATGAGTGGCGAGTTAAAGACCGGCGACCCGATTCCGTCAATGCGGTCACTGGCGAAATCAATTCATGTCAGCGTTATCACTGTCCAGAAAGCTTATGAGGACTTACAGCGGGATGGGTTCATATCGACCACGGTCGGGCGTGGAAGCTTTGTGGCGGCACAGAATAAAGATTTTATTAAAGAAGAGCAGCAACGTAAAGCAGAGGAACATTTACAAGAAGCTGCCTACATCGGGAAGACGAATAGTATTCCGGTTGAAAAGCTGACCGAGCTGTTACATATGTTTTATTACGAGGACGTTTAACCCTCGGATTTTTGCAAAAAACATGCAAAAATACCTCGCGGAATAGTAGCTCATGAATAGTAACAAAACTTTACTTGTATTAAGAAAGGAATGGTTATTTATATGGATGCGATTTTAGAAGTTAAAGGTTTGACGAAGAGATACAACAAATCTGATTTTTGCCTAAAAAATGTTTCATTTAATTTGCCCAAAGGGGCAATCATGGGCTTCATCGGCGAAAACGGAGCCGGGAAAACGACGACCATTGGCTTAATCCTCAATATGCTGGTCAAAGAAAGCGGCACCGTTAAGGTTTTCGGGCAAGAAATGAACGATAGGAACACGGCCCTGCGTGATGATATTGGGATTGTATTAGACGCAAGTAATTTTTCCGAAGATTTAACAGCGGTAAAAATTGCTTCGGTCATGCGCCGTATTTATTCGAACTGGGATGATGATTTGTTTAATCAATACTTGCGCAAATTCAAACTGCCTAATAAAAAGAGAATTAAAACTTTTTCGAAAGGGATGATGATGAAATTGGGGATTGCCACGGCTTTGTCCCACCACCCGAAGCTCTTGATTCTGGATGAGGCGACCAGCGGTTTAGACCCGATTGTCCGTGAGGAAATACTGGATGAGTTCCTTAATTTCGTGCAAGATGAAAATCGTTCCATATTTCTATCGTCACATATCATAACAGACCTTGAAAAAGTCGCCGACTATATTACATTTATCCATGATGGTGCTATCATATTCAGTGAGAAAAAAGATGAATTGATATATAACTACGGTATGATTCGCTGTAAGGCTTTACAATTTGATAAGTTAGACTCACAGGATATCCTTGCGTACCGAAAACATGATTATCAAGTTGATGTTCTGATTTCTGATAAGCGCACCGCGGAAAAAAAATATCGCGATTTAATCATTGATAATGTAACTATTGAGGAAATTATGATTTTACTGGTGAAGGGAGACCAACATGAAAAAAAATAATGCTACTATCGGACTAATTTTGTATAGTATCCATTCAGCAAGCGGTAATGTCATTATGCTGTCATTAGTATATGTTCTGGTTGGTATTATTGCGATAATCTCCGGAGATAGAATACTTGTAAGTGCGTCCGTCGGAATCGGGGTCTTGTGTGTCTCTAATGCAATTTTAATAAGTAGCCCGAAAGACGCTAACTCGAAGTGGAACAAGTTACGGCTGGCACTCCCTGTCAAAAGAAGTAACA
>WQST01000172.1 GCA_009787745.1 Lachnospiraceae bacterium | reverse complement strand
TACCGATCATAATCGGCGGTATTGAAGCGAGTTTACGGCGGCTAGCGCATTTTGATTATTGGGAGAAGTCGTTTAAACGCTCGGTTTTACTGGATTCGCAAGCGGATATTTTGCTGTATGGAATGGCTGAAAAGGCGGTTGTTTCGGTTGCTGATGCACTTAATAGCGGGATAAATGTGAAGGATATTACTTTTGTTAAAGGAACTGTTTATAAAACGAAGGATGCCGCTTCACTTAAGAATAATAATGAAGTCATTAAACTGCCTGATTATACGGCGATGAAAACGCAGCCGCGTAAATATGCCGAAAGCTTTCAGGTTCAGATAAAAAATACCGATGCTATCACCGCAAAAATACTATATGAAGCCTATCCGAATGATATCAATATCGTGGTAAATCCACCGAGTGAACCGCTCACAACGCTCGAAATGGATGATATTTATGCTTTGCCTTATATGCGCACTTATCACCCCGATTATGAAAAAGATGGCGGCATTCCCGCTATTCGGGAAGTGAAATTTTCGTTAACCAGTAGCAGAGGGTGTTTTGGCGGTTGTTCATTTTGTGCTTTACATTTTCATCAGGGGCGAAGCATTCAGAGCCGAAGTCATGAATCATTGATAAAAGAAGCGGAAATTCTTATAAATGATAAAGATTTCAAAGGATATATTCATGATGTCGGCGGGCCGACAGCTAATTTTCGCCGACCTTCATGTGAGAAGCAGTTAACAAAAGGGGTTTGCGCTGACCGCCAATGCCTTTATCCGAAACCTTGTCCGAATCTTTCCGTTTCCCACAATGATTATTTGCAATTACTCAGGAAGCTTAGAAAATTACCAGGGGTTAAAAAGGTTTTTATTCGTTCGGGTCTGCGCTTTGACTATTTGATGGCTGACCGTGATACGGGCTTTTTTAGTGAACTGGTGGAACATCATATCAGCGGGCAGTTAAAGGTGGCGCCTGAACATATTGCGGATGCGGTGCTTTGCCTTATGGGAAAACCGAGTAATCGCATTTATGAAATTTTCGCGGCAAAATTTAAGGACTTAAATGACCAAAAAGATAAAAAGCAGTTCCTCGTGCCGTATTTAATGTCGTCGCATCCCGGTTCGAATTTAAAGGAAGCGATTGCATTGGCGGAATATTTGCATAATCATGGCATCCATCCCGAGCAGGTACAGGATTTTTATCCGACTCCCGGAGCGTTATCAACGGTTATGTATTATACGGGGCTTGACCCGCGTGACTTAAAATCGGTGTATGTTTGCCGTAACCCGCATGAAAAGGCGATGCAGCGTGCGTTGATTCAGTATCGGAATCCGAAAAATTATGATTTGGTGAGGGAAGCGTTAACATCCGCCGGGCGTGAGGATTTGATCGGGTTTGAGAAAAAGTGTTTGATTCGTCCGCGCCTAGTTAAGAAGAAGGCGGAAAAAGAGGTTAAGAAGAAATCTAAAATTAAGAAAACGATTCGGAATGTTCATAAGAAAAAGACGATAAGATGAATCTTTACTCAAAGGAGTTAGTGTGCATAAAAGAATTATTACTGCTAATGAAGCTAATCAACGGTTGGATAAATTCTTACATAAATACTTACCGAAAGCCGAAAAAAGCTTTATTTATAAGATGCTGCGTAAAAAGAATATTACCTTAAACGGTAAGAAAGCAAACGGCCGTGAGAAAGTTATAATTGGTGATGAAGTTACTTTTTTCTTATCGGAAGATACTATCAAGAAGTTTCAATCTTCTTTCGCAGCGGTTGATAATTATTATGAAGCCTTTGAAAAAATGAAAAATATCGAAAGAGTTTTTGAAAATGAGCATCTTTTGGTAGTCGGTAAGCCTGTCGGTTTACTTTGTCAAAAAGCGAAACCATCAGATTATTCTATAAATGAGTGGTTGATCGGTTACTTGCTTAAGTCTGAACAGATAAAAGAGGAGAGTTTAAAAACTTTTAAACCGTCAATTCTTAATCGCTTAGACCGCAATACAGGCGGCCTTGTGCTGTGCGGAAAAACACTTTACGGCAGTCAGGAGATTAGCAGGTTAATAAAAGAAAATGAACTTAAGAAATATTATCAGCTTTTAGTTAAAGGGCAGATTACGGATGGGGGGGAACTTAAGGGATATTTGTTAAAGGATGAAAAGGCGAATAAGGTTAAGGTAGTGAATGGCTTTAACAATTTTTATTACAGCAAAAAAGGTGCGGAAGTTCTGACTGAATATAAACCGCTTAAGAATTATTCTGAATATACCTTAATAGAAGCAAAACTGGTGACAGGTAAGACGCACCAAATCCGCGCGCATTTCGCCGCGATAGGGCATCCGCTCGTCGGGGATTATAAGTACGGCGATCGTGAGTTTAATGATAAATATAAGCGGCTTTATGGTGTCGAGAGTCAGCTACTTCATGCGTATCGGGTTTGTTTTCCGCTACTGACAGGAGAATTGGCGGATTTAAGTGAAGCGGAAATAATTGCGCCGTTGCCTGAGATATTTGCGCAGATGGGGTGTAATAAGCATTTAAAGTATGATAAACCATAAAAGAAAGCATCGCATTACTAATAAAATTAAAAAATTTACACACACTAGGAAGAACTGCAAAGCGGTTCTTTTTAATTTACTTTAATTCAAATAGAAGAAAATGGAGACGCGGAAAATGGAAAATAAACGGAGAAGCATAGGGAATACAGACGGAAATCTTGATGAAGAAGAAAAAAAAGTAAAGGTTGAGAAAGCAAAAGACGAACGTATCGAGGATACGGGGCAGTCTTTGCTTGATAAGAATCCGCAGAATCATAAAATTCATTTACTGAGTATAATCGGTGAAATTGAAGGGCATGAAAACTTAGGCAGTAATTCTAAATCAACGAAATATGAACATGTTTTGCCGAAACTTGCTTCGATTGAGGATTCCAATGAAATCGACGGGGTGCTTATTTTGCTTAATACGATGGGCGGAGATGTCGAAGCGGGGCTTGCGATTGCGGAAATGATCGCGTCTTTATCCAAGCCGACAGTTTCGCTCGTTTTAGGCGGCAGCCATTCGATCGGGGTACCGATTGCGGTTTCGACGGATTATTCTTTTGTTGTGCCTTCGGGGACGATGGTGATTCATCCTGTCAGGCTTAACGGAATGGTGATTGGGGTGCCGCAGACGTTTGACTATTTTAAGCAGATTCAGGATCGGATTACGGGTTTTGTTGTTACCCACTGCGGGATTGAACAAGAGCGGTTTGAGGAACTGATGATGGAAACAGGTTTTTTAACAAAGGATGTCGGCAGTATTTTGGTAGGTGACGAGGCTGTTGCGGAAGGCTTGATTGATTCGACGGGGGGAATTAAGGAAGCGGTGGGGAAATTGCATGAAATGATTGATGCAAAGGTAAAGGAAAAGATTGACAATGCTGACTAGCTCATTTAGAATTAGATTATAAATCCCGCCATTAGTCTAAACGACATAATGGTGTAGTATAGCGGAATTAGAATAGGAATATTTAATGGCAACAGGTAATGGGCGGAAGACGGGGTCAGGTACTACTCGTGCGGGAAGTACTCGTAAGAGGCCGGCTTCGGCTAAGCGAAATACTAATACTAAAGGAGCGGAGAGTGAACCGCTTGATCATAATCTCAAAAGCGAAATTGTTTTCATCAGCATGATGGCGGTGGTGATTTTTTTGTTTTTGTGTAATTTCCAAATTATGGGGAAGGTTGGGGCAAGTGTCAGCCGGTTTATGTTTGGCGTTTTTGGTTTACCTGCTTACATAACCCCGATTTTTTTATTTTTTATTATTTACTTTGGTATTTCTAATGCGGGAAGCTTTGTTGCCGGACGGAAGGTTTTTGCGTGGGTTGTTCTTTATCTGATGGCCGGGATTACTTGTGATATGATATCATTCCCTTTATCGGCAGGTTCTGAACATGATATCAAAGAAATTTATGCCCGCGGTTTAAGCGAAGAAAGCAGGCGTGTCGGCGGCGGTTTACTGGGCGGAAGCCTTTATTATTTGTTATTTAAGTATTTAGGTTCGGTCGGAATAGTGCTTTTACAGGCTGTTTTAGTGATTATATCTTTTGTAATACTGACAAACCGCTCTTTTATGTCGGGGGTAAAAAGCGGCGGGGAGCGGATTTATCGGTTTTCACGTGAGGACGCCGCGATTCGGCGGGAACAAAACAGGATTAGGCGCGAAGAGATGGCGGAAGAAAAACGCCGTAACAGTGAAGAACAGGAAAATGAGAAAATTTTGCGGCGTGACAAGGTGGTTCGCGGCGTCATGCAGGATGTCAAATTGACTGATTCAGTCAATGAAAACCGTAAATTCCGTGACGATATGCATGAGATTACGCTGAATGATTTTGATGATCGTTTGAATGGCGAGATTGATTTTGACAAAGTAAAAATTCATGGGAATTTTTCCGAGGATGCGGGTAAGAAAGCCGATGATGAGATACGAATCAGCGGCGATGAATTGCATCGCAGTATCGGTTATGCTGATGAAGAAGCGAATGTAACTAAGCGAAAAGAGGTAAAAGAACCACCATCGGCAGGCAATGATATTGCCCGCGAAATAGATAGCAAGAATGCCGTCAGCAGTGTTCCGAAGAAATACATATTTCCTCCGATTAACAAATTGAGTTCCGGAAAAGCAAAGAATAAAGGTGATCAAACGCGTGAATTAAAAGAGACGGCGGCGCGGTTACAGCAAACGTTACTGACCTTTGGGGTAAAGGTGACAATGACAGAAATAAGTCAGGGTCCGGCGGTGACGAGATATGAAATGCAACCTGATCAGGGCGTCAAGGTCAGTAAAATTGTTAGTCTGCAAGATGATATAAAGCTCAATTTGGCGGCGACGGATATCCGCATTGAAGCACCGATTCCCGGTAAAGCGGCGATTGGAATTGAGGTTCCCAACAAAGAAAATACGATGGTTGCTTTCCGTGATTTGATCGAATCAAGGGAGTTTAGTGATTTCCCTTCGGATATTGCTTTCGCTGTCGGTAAGGATATCGGTGGTCAGATTATTGTCTCCGATATTGCCAGAATGCCGCATATGTTGATTGCCGGGGCGACGGGTTCGGGTAAATCCGTTTGTATCAATACACTGATTATGAGCATTTTATATAAAGCGCACCCTGATAATGTAAAATTAATTATGATTGACCCGAAGGTGGTCGAGTTAAGTGTCTATAACGGTATTCCGCATCTTTTGATTCCTGTCGTGACCGACCCTAAGAAAGCGGCGTCCGCCCTTCATTGGGGGGTTGCGGAAATGACAGACCGTTATCAGAAATTCGCCGATTATAATGTCAGGGATTTGAAGGGTTATAATAAAAAGATTGCCGAGTTGAAGTATAATGACGACCCTGAAAATATCAAGCCGTTACCGCAGATTGTTATTATTGTTGATGAGTTGGCGGATTTGATGATGGTTGCCCCCGGTGAAGTAGAAGAATCGATTTGCCGTCTGGCGCAGCTGGCGAGAGCCGCGGGGATT
>WQST01000171.1 GCA_009787745.1 Lachnospiraceae bacterium | reverse complement strand
CATTGCGGAGACGGCAGAAATCATCAGAAGCCTGACCCGCGGCGGTATTTCCCATCTCATCCTTTCGCTTGGCGCAGAAGGGCTTCTATATTCTAAAGCCGGTGAAACAAAAATCCTACATGCCAAACCACCTCACCTAAAAGTAAAAAATACAATCGGGTGCGGTGACAGCGTGGTCGCTTCTTTTTGCATGTCGCAGTTAAATGGAGACGATATGCATGAAACGCTGATGAAAGCGGCGGCAATTTCCGCATCATGCGCCATGAATGCTGATATTGCAGAAGTTTATCCCGATAAGGCCAAAGATCTATATAAAAAAATCATAATTACCGAAATGAATTAACAAAAAACAAAGCAAACTAACCCTGAACAACAGCCTTACAGTTACTTTGATAAAATATCGGTAAAAAAGAGAATAAAAAAATATTTACAGCATAAGTTGTTTATGCTATGCTATGTTAATGATAGACAAAGGCGTTTATCAACAAGTTGATTTCGGTCGGCTTGTCGGTGAATGCTTTTTTAAATTAAGGAGGAATATATATGTCTTACACCCAAAATGTACTTGCAAAAACAATCAAAAATAGCCCGAATGAAGCGGAATTTCATCAGGCTATGACCGAAATTCTACCGACCCTTCAACCTTATTTAGACGAGCATCCTGAGTACGAAAAAGCAGGGATACTTGAACGTTTAGTCGAACCTGAACGGCAGATTATGTTCAGAGTTCCGTGGGTTGACGATAACGGAAATGTAAATGTTAACCGCGGCTATCGTGTGCAGTTTAACAGCGCTATCGGCCCATATAAAGGCGGTTTGCGTTTTCACCCGAGCGTCTCATTAAGCATTATTAAATTCTTAGGCTTCGAGCAAATCTTTAAAAATTCCCTGACAGGATTACCGATCGGCGGCGGAAAAGGCGGTTCGAACTTTGACCCGAAAGGTAAATCTGACCGTGAAGTGATGGCATTTTGCCAAAGTTTTATCAATGAATTTTATCGTCATATCGGCGCCGATCAGGATGTTCCGGCGGGCGATATCGGTGTCGGTGCGCGTGAAATCGGCTATATGTACGGTCAATATAAGCGTCTGACCGGTCAATATACAGGAGTATTTACGGGCAAGGGGCTGACCTACGGCGGTTCTTTGGTACGTACACAAGCGACAGGTTACGGCTTGGTATATATGATGGAAAATATGCTTGCCGCCAAAGGAACGGATTTTAAAGGCAAAAAAGTAGTTATTTCAGGAAGCGGAAATGTTGCTATTTATGCCGCGGAAAAAGTGATGGAACTTGGCGGAAAAGTAATTACAATGAGTGATTCAAACGGCTATGTATATGATGTAGAAGGCATTGATTTAAATGCTGTTAAGCAGATAAAAGAAGTTAAACGCGGTCGGATTAGTGAATACACAGAGTATCGCAAAAATGCCGAATATTTCGCAGGCGGGCTTGTTTGGTCGGTTCCCTGTGATGTAGCGCTTCCTTGCGCGACTCAGAATGAATTATTGGAAGACGGGGCAAAACACCTGATTAAGAACGGCTGTATTGCGGTGGCCGAAGGTTCTAACATGTCAACGTCAATTGAAGCCACCCATTTATTACAGGAAAGCGGCGTGTATTTTGCACCAGGTAAAGCGGCTAATGCAGGCGGGGTAGCAATTTCCGCGCTGGAAATGTCGCAGAACAGCTTACGTTTATCATGGACATTTGATGAAGTGGACGGTCGTCTTCGCACCATTATGCGTGATATTTATATCAATAGTTCAAAAGCCGCCGAAAATTACGGCATGAAAGATAATCTTGTCGCAGGCGCTAATATCGCGGGATTTAAGAAAGTCGCCGAAGCTATGTATATGCAGGGTTCTGTATAAGATTATCTCTGATTAACAGGTATATATATGACAATAGATAATAAATTAATTTCATATTTAGAAGATTTATCCTATCTTTCGTTAGCGGACGATGAAAAAGTCCGCCTAACGGGGGATTTGGAGGAAATTCTGAATTATATGGCGCGCCTTAAGGAACTTGATACGGAAAATGTATCTGAACGCAGCCATCCGTTTGATAATGTTAATGCTTTTCGTGATGATGAGGTGATGGCATCGTTTGACCGTCAGCTTATTTTGCGGAATGCTCCTGTGGAAGAGGCCGGGATGTTTAGTTCGCCTCAGACTGTGGGGGAGTGATATAGTGTCGGGAGTTATATTGTATGTTTGACTTAAGCACGCTTACGCTTGCGAAATTGATAAGGGATAGAGAAGTAAGTGTTAAAGAAGCGGTATGCGGTTATATAGATGAGATTGAACGGACTAATAATAAGTATAACGCTTTTATTACCCTGGCAAAGGAAAGAGCGCTGGAAAGAGTAGAAATCATTCAGGCAAAGATAGATTCGGGCGAGGATTTATCTTTACTTTGCGGTGTTCCGATTGCGATCAAAGATAACATCTCGACAGCGGGGCTAAAAACGACATGCGCTTCGAAGATGCTCTCAGATTATGTTCCTGTATACAATGCGACAGTTGTTGATAAACTGGAACAAGCCGGGATGATTGTGATCGGCAAGCTGAATATGGATGAATTTGCGATGGGCGGTTCAAGTGAAACAGGTATTTTTGGCGTGACCCATAACCCGTTTGATGAAACGCGGGTAGCAGGCGGTTCATCGGGCGGGAGTGCGGCGGCGGTGGCAGGTAAGCAGATTCCGCTTTCGCTTGGTTCCGATACGGGCGGAAGTATCAGGCAACCCTGTGCTTTTTGCGGGACGACAGGGATTAAGCCGACATATGGGGCGGTTTCACGGTACGGGCTTTTGGCGTATGCTTCTTCTTTGGATCAGATCGGCCCGATCGCGAATAATATCAATGACTGTGCGGCGCTTTTTTCGCTTATATCAGGCGGTGATATAAAAGACAGCACCTGTGTAAGCGAAAAGTCTTTTGCTTTCAGCGAGAATAATGAAGAGCGGATGGAAGGCATTCGCGTTGGCTTACCGCGCAATTACTTCACAAGCGGAATTGACAGCGGGGTAAAAGAAGCGGTTATGTCCGCCGTTAAAGAGTTTGAAGCGGCGGGGGCGGCGATTATCGAATTTGAGATGCCGTTATTGGAATATATGGTTCCCGCTTACTATATTATTGCCTGTGCGGAAGCGTCTTCGAATCTTTCGCGGTATGACGGGCTTAAATATGGTTATCGGAGCGCGGATGCGAAAACGTTATCAGAGGTTTATCTAAAGTCGCGCAGTGAAGGTTTTGGCTTGGAAGTAAAAAGAAGGATAATGCTCGGTTCTTTCGTGCTGTCGTCGGGTTATTATGATGCTTACTATAAGAAAGCGTTGCAGACGCGCGCATTATTAAAGGATGCATATAATCGTTTATTTACGCAGTTTGATGTCATTATTTCTCCTGTTGCTCCGACTACGGCTTATAAAATCGGTGAAAATATTGACGACCCGATGAAGATGTATATGGGTGATATTTATACGGTTTCGGTTAATCTGGCGGGGCTTCCTGCGGCGGCGCTTCCTTGCGGATTTGACGGAGACGGATTGCCTGTCGGTTTTCAGCTGATTGGCGACGCTTTTTCGGAAGAGAAGCTAATCAGGATCGCCCGGATTTACCAAAATCGGACGAACTATCATAATACTACTATTTCGGCTGGCCGTAAATAGCAATATAAGGGGTTTTTATGAAGTGGGAAACAGTCGTCGGACTGGAAGTTCATGCGGAACTATCAACGAAATCGAAAATATTTTGTGCCTGCACAACCGAATTCGGCGGTGAGCCGAACAGTCACGTATGCCCTGTTTGTTCGGGTATGCCGGGGACATTGCCGAAGCTTAACCGCCGGGTAGTGGAATACGCTGTCCGCACAGGTCTTGCACTGGGCGGAAAAATCACGGTCAACAGCAAATTTGACCGCAAAAACTATTTTTATCCCGATTTACCGAAAGCATATCAGGTATCGCAGTTATATGCCCCGATTTGCCGTGATGCAGGGATGGAGATTGAGGTTAACGGAAATAAAAAAGTGATCGGTATCCGTGAAATCCATATGGAAGAGGATGCGGGAAAGCTTATCCATGATGCGCGAAATAACCGCACACAAATGGATTTTAACCGCTGTGGGGTACCGCTGATTGAAATAGTTTCCGAACCTGATTTTAGAAGCGGCGAAGAGGTGCTTGCTTATCTTGAAAAATTACGCGAAACACTCCTATACTTGGGCGTATGCGATTGTAAAATGCAAGAGGGTTCTTTACGTGCCGATGTAAATCTATCCGTTCGGCGTGAGGGCGAAGAACTCGGGACGCGAACCGAGATGAAGAATCTGAATTCATTCAAAGCAATCGGCCGTGCCATCGAATACGAAACGGAGCGGCAAATCAAAATCCTAGAATGGGGCGGCAAAGTAACTCAGGAAACGCGGCGCTGGGATGATGATAAAGGTGAATCATTCGGGATGCGTTCAAAAGAAAATGCGCAGGATTATCGCTATTTTCCCGAACCTGATTTATTGCCGTTATACATTGATGATGAATGGCTTCAAAGGATTAAAGACAGTATTCCCGAACTCGCGCACGGGAAACGGGAAAGATATCAACGGGATTTCGGGATTTCGGAGAAAGAAGCGTTGGTTCTTACCGAGCATAAAAACATTTCGGATTTATTCGAAGCGGTATCAGCGAAGAGCGGCGAGCCTTTAGAAGCGGCGCATTTACTGACAGGGGAAATTATGTATTTGATGAATAATGCGAATATTACGCCTGAATTTTTAGCTGTGGACGCCGGTAAACTGTCGGTGCTGATTAACTTAGTTATAAGCGGGAAAATAAACCGCAATGCTTATAAAGAAACGCTGGCGGCGGTCTTTGATGCAGATGTTGACCCTGATGAGTATATTGCGAAGCAGGGTCTTAAAATGGTCAGCGATACGAATATTGTGGGTGATGCGGTTAAGGCGGTTTTAGCGGAAAATACGGAAGCGTTGGCGGATTACCGAAGCGGGAAAGAAAAGGCGTTCGGATTTTTGGTCGGGCAGGTCATGAAGAAGCTTGGCGGAACGGGAAATCCCGAGTTAGTGCGAAAAGCATTAAAAGATTCATTATCGGTTTAAAAAAGTAAATAAACGGAAATGCTAAAACAGAATAGATGCTATTCTGTTTTTTTATTATGTATTAAGTAGGCATGAAAGGATGATTATGCGAAAAGATGATGCAGAGATTTTAAGAGGGATTCAAAAAAATGCCAAGACAGCGATGAAGGCGATTGATACGATTAATGACAAAGTCTATGACGATGACCTGGCGATGCAGTTGGCAAGGCAGAGTGTTCGTTATTCGGAGTTTTATAATGAAGCGACGAATAATCTTTTGGATGCGAAGGAAGATACTTATCACGGGGGCGGGTTGAGTGAGCGGATTATGACGGGGAGTATTATGGCGAATACTTTTCTAAATACCAGTACCGGCCATCTTGCGGAGGTAATGATT
>WQST01000170.1 GCA_009787745.1 Lachnospiraceae bacterium | reverse complement strand
CCATAAAGCGGCTGTTATCGGCGATACTGTCGGCGACCCGCTCAAAGATACCGCAGGTCCGTCATTCAATAACGTTATTACGGTTTCCTGTACAGTTTCCATCGTCTTCGTTGCCTTGACTAATCTGTTCGGATTATTCTAAGCTATCGCACGACGGCTACAAGTTATTTATTCCGGCGCCATCTATATCGGCGCCGGTTTTTATGCACTATGGCAAATCAGAAATGAGGTTCAATTTGAGTAATCCGATTCGTAAAATTACTATTCAGGGGATGATGCTGCAAGCCGCGTATTGGTTCGGTTGTTGTACATATTATGCCTTTATGGTGACGACTCTGGTCGATTATGGATGGTCCGACAGCGCCGCCGCCGCGGCTATGACTGCCATGTCGGTTATTACGATTGTGACCCAGCCTTTTATGGGATATTTATGTGATCGGTTCATCTCCGAAAAAAAGATGACGATTTTATTCTTGATAGCAGGGGCAATAATTTTTGTGTTATCACCGTTTTTGCTTGCGTCAGGAAATGTGGGCTTAATTTTAATCAATTTGGCGGTGATAACACTAACGGCCGTACCTGTCGGCGGATTTTTAGATGCGTGGATTGTCGGACTTAAACAAGAATATCCCGAGATTAACTATGGGCTTTTGCGCGGTACAGGTTCCTTAAGTTATGCTTTATCCGCACAAATTACAGGTATGTTAACGCTCGCGTTCGGGCATAATCTCCGTTTCTTTATCGGCAGTGCCGCTTTTATTATCGCGGTCTTGGCGGCACTCACTTTTCGCCCTGCCAAACGCAATTTAAAAGCGGATTCTAAAGAAAACCCGCTGCCGCAAATAAAAGGGCTCGCAGCTGTTAAACTGCTCTTTTCTTCAAAGCAATATAACCTGCTTTTGACTGTTTCGTTTTCTCTTCTCATCTGTAACTATACTATGGGAACGCTTATCCAATTGATTATTCCCGACTTAGGCGGGACTGCCGCACACATCGGGACAGCCACGGCTATTATGGCGGGAAGTGAAGTTCCGATGATGTTTTTAATGGCTTTGATTCTGAAAAAGATCGGATTTTCGAAGATTTTCGCTTTTTGCAGTGTGATTTATGTTCTGCGGATGTTTATCACGGCATCAATCGATACCGTGAACGGGATGATTTATATTCAGGCGCTCCAAGGACTGTCATACGCCGTCTTGCTCCCTGCCTCAATGAGCTACCTTTCGCATATCCTTGATGAGCGGATTCGTTCTACCGCGGTCACGACATATGCCGCGGTCACGGTGTCGTTAGCAAGCTTTTTAGGCAACCTTATTACCTCTGCATTGTTGGCAAACGGTCTTTCGGCTAATTTCATCCTGCTTGTTTTTTCTTTTTCGGCACTAATCGGTTTCTCCTTAACGATATTCGGCGTTATCAGGAAAATATGGTAGTATGAAATATTAGCATGAAAGCTCTGAGAGCAAATCATCTATTTCTTGCAAAAATATCGGGAATAATTCGCGGCACTTATCAAGTTCATATGATTTAGCCGCCATTTCTAAGTTATATGCGGCTAAACGTGCCTTTTCGGCGGCGATACTTGAGCAAGAACCTTTTATCCCATGCGCCAATATCCCGAAATCATTAAGCCGCTTATCTTCCGCGTTCACATCACCTGCAGTTAATTCTGCAAAAAGCTTTTTCATATTTTCGGTAATCGAACTCGTATTAGACATAAAGGACGCAATAATCGCTTCTAATATTTCCTCGTCGCCGTCATACATCAGCATCGCTTTATGATAATCGATTTTTTTAAGGTCGCTTAATTTTCTTTTTATTTCCGTCTTCTGTACTTCATCATTTTCCTTAACCCACTTTTTCAGGATTTTATCAAGATTCATGACACTAATCGGCTTCGACAAAAAGTCCTGAAAGCCGTTTCCCAAAAACAACTCTTTCGCTCCTGATACGGCATTCGCGGTAAGGGCAATAATCGTTACATTTCTAGCAAAGTCTGAGTCAATTGCTCTGATATATTTAACCGCTTCGATCCCATCCATTTCAGGCATCATATGATCCATAAAAATCAAATCATAAATTTTCGTTCCCGCTTCGAGCATATTAATTGCCGCCCTGCCGCTAAGCAAACAGTCGACTTGCATACCATATTTTTTGAGAAGCCCTGCGGCGACATCGAGGTTATTCTGGATATCATCAACCACCAAAACTCTTTTACCGCTTAAATCAACGCGTTCCAGTCGATGCAGCTCTTTCTGCTTTTCATCATGATAATGGAACTCACTTAAGCTTAAGGCGACATTTTTACCAATCATTTGATCGCTTAAGTACCCTTGCTTAACTGTGACGGTAAAAGTACTGCCTTTTCCGTACTCACTTTCAACACAAATACTGCCGTTCATCATTTCAACCATTTTTTTGGTTATCGGCAAGCCCAGTCCCGTGCCGCTGATATGGCGGTTGGAACGCTGATCTGCTTGATAATAATCTAAGAATAAGTCTTCTATCTCATTTTGTTTTATGCCAATTCCCGTATCTTTTATCACTGCTTTAAACCAAATAAAATCTTTTTCCCTGCAACATTCAAGTTCAAGAATAATTTCTCCGCTATTCGTGTATTTTACGGCATTTGATAAAAGATTCGTAAGAATTTCTTTGATTCTTAACTCATCACCATATAGCTTAACCGGAAATTCCTCAGATATCAAAAGACGGAATCTAATCGGCTTTTCACCGATATAGGTTTTGGTTAGGACAATAATATCGTTTAAAAGGCTTGGCGTTTCGTAATTTACCGGTACCAAACTGAGTTTTCCCGATTCTATTTTGGAAAGGTCAAGGATATCGTTTACAATGCTTAATAAAGTTCGCCCGGCGTTGCCGATACTTTGAAGATTCGCCGACAGCGTATTACTCAGCCCCTCTTCCTCAAGGCTAAGGTCCGTTAAACCGATAATGACATTTAAAGGCGACCTAAGTTCATGACTCATATTCGCCAAGAATGACGATTTCATCCGGGACGCCTGTAAAGCTTCCTCTTCCATCGTTTTTCTCTTCGTAATATCGCGGGCAATCCCCATTAAGCCGATAACATTACCATTATAAATAAGCGGAACTTTCGTCGTCTCAAAATGGATGTCTTCACCGTTTGCATTCGGAACAACATCTTCATAAATGATTGGTTTTACTTCTGCGACGACACGTCTGTTAATTGCGCTTAACCTTTCGACCACATCATCCGATATCTCCAGCACTTCATAATCCATCTTACCGATTGCATCGGCTTCGGTAAACCCAAAATGCTCTTGCATCTTCTTATTTGTTATGATATAACGTAAATCTTTATCCATACAAAAAGCCATATCAGGAATTGTCTCGAAAATTGTTTTTAACCTTTCTGATTCTATTATTAACTCACCTGTTCGTTCCTCAACCAACGCCATAAGCCTTTTTTCATTTGTCCGACTGTAAAAAAAGAGAATCGCCGCAAGGATAATTACAGTAATAAGTAAAACAATCATACTGAATTCCCAACGTTTTTCTTGCCTGCCGACTTCTTCCCCGACAAAATTATCGATTGGAAGGCTTATCGATATGTTAGGTTTAGCGCTTGATTCTGCGGTGAAATGAGTTGGTTGATTTTGGGAACAAAGAAATAAAGTAACTAAAAATAATAGTACGCTTATGTATACTTTTGTTTTTTTCATCAGAATCCCCCGATTTAATGACACAAACAATATTACTTATAGGATATTACATTTTTGATAATCTTTCAACTGTTATTATGCTTTATGCTAATATTCAGCTCGTCTAATTGCTTTTCATCGACGGCATCGGGCGCATTCGTTAAAAGACACGAGGCGTCCTTTACTTTCGGAAAAGCGATTACTTCACGGATTGATTCCGCTTTCGTTAAAAGCATGACCAGACGGTCAAGTCCGTATGCCAATCCGGCATGGGGCGGAACTCCATATTTGAAGGCATCCAGCAAAAAGCCGAAACGGTCATTTGCTTCTTCTTTGCTAAGGCCTAAAATGGCAAACATTTTTTCTTGAATATCGCTTTGATAAATACGCACGGAACCGCCGCCAAGTTCCGTTCCGTTTAGAACGATATCGTATGCTTTGGCGCGGATTTCACCGAGTTTGTCACTGCTGTCAAGCAAGTCAAGGTCTTCATCCATCGGCATTGTGAAAGGGTGATGGACGGCGACATAGCGGTTTTCTTCCTCACTATACTGTAATAGCGGAAATTCGGTAATCCAGATAAAATTGAATTTATTTTCATCAATTAAGTTCATTTGTGATGCCAGTTCTAAACGGAGCGCGCCTAAAACGCTATAGACTAAATCATTTCGGTCGGCGGCGAATAGTAAGAGGTCGCCTGCTTCCGCTTTCATTTCGTTGACCAGTTCGGTCAATTCATCTTCGCTCATGAATTTAGCGAAAGACGACTTGTAGCTTCCGTCGGCTTGAACCGCCAAATAGGCAAGTCCTTTGGCGCCGTAGCCTTTGGCGAAATCAACCAGCGCGTCGATTTTTTTGCGCGGCATTTCCCCTTGCCCTTTGGCATTTATGCCGCGAACTGAACCGCCATTAGAAAGAGCGCCTGAGAAAACGGCAAACTCACAGTTTTTAACCGCTAAAGAAACATCTTTTAACTCCATTCCGAAACGGGTGTCGGGTTTATCGCTGCCGTAACGGTTCATCGCCTCCGCCCATGTCATGCGCGGTAACGGTAAAGCAAGATCAATACCAATGGCATTTTTACACACCTCTTTCAGCAAGCTTTCATTGACCGAAATGACATCATCCACATCGGCAAATGACATTTCCAAGTCAATTTGTGTAAATTCGGGCTGGCGGTCGGCACGTAAATCTTCATCGCGGAAGCATCTGGCGATTTGGAAATAGCGGTCGTACCCTGAGCACATCAGAAGCTGTTTAAAAAGCTGGGGCGATTGCGGCAGGGCGTAAAATGTCCCCGGGTGAACGCGGCTTGGGACAAGGTAATCCCTAGCGCCTTCGGGGGTTGATTTATTTAAGATCGGGGTTTCGATCTCAAGGAAATTTTCGCTAACCAAAAATGCGCGGATGTCGGCTGCAATTTTACTTCTTAAGATTAGGTTTTTTTGTAAATCAGGGCGGCGAAGGTCTAAAAAGCGGTATTTAAGGCGTAATTCCTCTTTGGTGCGGGAGCCTAATTCAATAGGGAAAGGCGGGGTTTCTGCTTCGGATAAAATGGTGATATTTCGCGCCCTTAGTTCGATCGAACCTGTTGCGATATTTTCATTTATTGCCCCTGACCTTTTCTCGATGATACCGCTGACGGCGATAACAAATTCACTGCGCAGTTTTTCGCCTTTCGCGAAGTTTCCTGCGCCGCAATCGGCTTTTTCCAGGATTATCTGGAGGATTCCCGTGATATCGCGCAGGTCGATAAAGATGATTCCGCCTTTATTACGGTTCTTTTGAACCCAACCCATCACGGTGACGTTTTCACCGATGTGGGCTTCTGTGAGTTCGGTTAGGCGGTGGGTGCGTTTTAAGCCTTTCATTGATTCGGGCATG
>WQST01000169.1 GCA_009787745.1 Lachnospiraceae bacterium | reverse complement strand
GGTTGCCCGTATCCGTAAGAGTATTGTGCCGCCGGAGCGCTGACGGGGGTAATCGTTACCCGGTCACTGCCGATTGTAACGGATGAGACTTCCCCTGCGTCAAGCATTCTTAAAAATTCATTGTAAGCAATTTCCTCAACGGTACTTCCGCGCATCAAGCTCATAAATGAACTGACCAAAACCATCGTTATTACTGTAGCGATAATAAACAGGATAATGCTCTGTTTCTTAGGATCATTACCGCCCGGTTCCGAGCCTTGCCCTGAACCTTTATTATTATTATTTCCACCGCCTTGATTTCCCGAACCCTGACCTGTGTCGAACTCATTAAGATTGTTATCCAAAATTATTTCCTCATTTATCTTAGTATTGTTTGCTGTGTTTTCATCCGTCATTGCGGCTTGACCCGCACTCCGCGAATCCTAATAAAACCCTTAAATCAATTATAGATGTTAAAAAATTGAAAAGCAATGTTTTAATTATGAAATCAGCTATGGATATCTTAAAGTTTTATAAATATTTTACCAAAATCCCTGTTATTTTGAAGCCGCGGGCGAAGAACCCGGTTAAGCTTAATTAAGACGGTGAACACAGCCCAAATATAACTAAATTATATCTTAACCAATAAACTTTTGCAAATTCATAAACTCTTTGATATAATAGCAAATATGAAAACTGCATTTGATAATGATAAGTATGTAACCATGCAATCCGAGAAAATAGCCAAGCGGATTGCCAAATTCGATAATAAGTTATATTTGGAGTTCGGCGGGAAGTTGTTTGACGACAATCATGCCGCTAGGGTTTTGCCGGGATTTTTACCTGACAGCAAGCTAAAAATGCTTCTTAAATTAAAGGAAAAGCTGGAAATCATTATTGTCATCAGCGCTAACTCAATCGAAAAAAACAAAATCCGCGGTGATCTCGGTATCACCTATGATCAGGATTTGCTTCGTTTAATCGATGCTTTCTCAAGCCTTGACCTTTACGTAAACAGCATCGTTATTACGCGTTATTGCGGACAACCTGCGGCTGATAAATTTCGCCAAAAATTGTCGGCTTTAGGGATTAAATCATATCTCCATTTTGATATCGAAGGCTATCCGAGTAATGTCGAAAAAATCGTCAGCGACGAAGGCTACGGCAAAAATGATTATATCGAAACGACTAAACCGCTTGTGGTTGTCACCGCTCCCGGCGGCGGCAGCGGTAAAATGGCGACTTGCCTTTCCCAGCTATACCACGAACATAAGCGCGGCGCCGCCGCAGGGTACGCCAAGTTCGAGACTTTCCCGATTTGGAATAAACCGCTGATGCATCCTGTTAATCTGGCATACGAAGCGGCGACTGCTGACCTTGATGATATCAATATGATAGACTCGTTTCATCTCGAAGCATACAACATAAAAAGCACGACCTATAACCGCGATGCCGAGGTCTTCCCCATCTTAAGCGCCATCTTCCAAAAAATCCGCGGTGATTGCCCCTATAAATCACCCACTGATATGGGCGTCAATATGGTCGGTGATTGTATTGACGACGATGAGGCTTGCCGGAAGGCGGCGAAGCAAGAAATCCTCCGCCGCTACTATCAGGCGCTTTATGATCTAAAAAATGGCGATATCAATAAGGATATTGTTCACAAGCTGGAACTGTTAATGCAACAAGCATCCGTTACCAAAGAAGACCGCAAGGTAATTTCCGCCGCGCTTATCAGGCAGGAAGTAACCGGACACCCTGCATGTGCCATCGAGCTAAAAACAGGGGAAGTCGTGACAGGCAAGACCTCTGATTTGCTGGGCGCAATGGCTTCCGCTTTACTTAATTCCCTCAAAATTCTAGCGGGAATTGACCATAACTTACACCTTATTTCCCCGCAATCAATTCAGCCCATTCAAATTCTTAAAACGAATTATCTGGGTAGCATAAACCCGCGTCTGCATACCGACGAAATCTTAATCGCCCTCTCAACCAGTGCTTCCGACGATCCCGATGCCAGAAAAGCACTTGAACAGTTACCCAAGTTAAGTGGCTGCGAAGCGCATTCTACCGTC
Organism: Lachnospiraceae bacterium; assembly: GCA_009787745.1. GTDB lineage: Bacteria > Bacillota > Clostridia > Lachnospirales > Lachnospiraceae > UBA935. Next base: position 3,529 of record WQST01000169.1, on the reverse strand, counting down.
ATAATGTCGCCTGTAGACCAAAAAATAATTAGACGGCTGGGGATAAATCTGACATGTGAACCCGTTTATGAAACGAAGCGGCTTTTCCACCATAAATAAGGAGATCCAGTAATTAATGGCAATCAAAGTCCATAATTTCGGCGGTGTGATCGGGTGGCATTTACAGAAAATCCTGCCGCGTTTATCAAGCGGCAGTTACCTAAAATTACAGTTTGCCGCCCGCCGTAAGTCACAGCAAGCATATATTAATTATTTTTTTGGCAAAGAAATTCCGCCGCAACCGCTAATTGTCAATATTGAAACTTTGAACCGCTGTAACGGTGATTGTTCTTTTTGTACCGCGAACCGCAAAGATGAAAAGCGTCCATATAAGCGGATGGACGAGAATCTTTTTTACCGAATTGTCGATCAGTTGACGGAGTGGGATTATAAAGGGCATCTGACTTTGTACGGAAACAATGAACCTTATTTAGATACCAGGATTGTTGATTTCCACCGCTACTGTCGGGAGCAATTGCCTGATAGCTATATTTTTTTATCAACCAACGGCTCACTTATGAATATCGAAAAATTAAAGGAAATCGCTCCCTTTATCAACCAGCTTATTATTAATAATTACTGTGAAGATATGAAGCTGAAGCCAAATATAAAAGCGGTACTGAAATATGTAAAAGACAATCCCGATGAATTTCGCGACCTTGATATCCTCATCCAGATCCGCTATGCAAAAGCAGTCCTTACTAATCGCGCGGGAAGCGCCCCCAACAAAAAAGCTAAGTCAAAACCCATCAAAGAGACATGTTTGATGCCATTTACCGATATGTATATTTTCCCCGACGGAAAGATGGGGATTTGCTGTTGTGATAATTTAGAAGTTACAGACTTAGCCGATTTGACGGGAGTTCATATCCGTGACGCATGGAATAACGCATGTTATTTAAAGCTGCGTGAAGCACTAAAGGACGGGCGGCAAAATTATCCTTTCTGTAAATATTGTGATTTCATTGATGCAGGGTTAAGGATGGATGCGGTAAATGATGTCTTGGCAGGAAATAAGATGCGCGGGGCGAGACAGTCGATTTTCTAGACACATTGTCTAAAAGGAAAGGGAAAAAGTGCAATATCGAAATGATCGGAAAAATAACCGGATTTCTATACTAGGCTACGGCTGTATGCGTTTTACGAAAAGCGGCGCTAAAATCGATTTAGACAAAGCCGAAAGTGAGCTTTTATTCGCTATCGGCAAGGGCTTAAATTACTTAGATACCGCCTATATTTACGGCGGCAGCGAAGCGGCTTTAGGTGAAATAATCGACCGCAACAGTCTCCGCGCCAAAGTATATCTCGCCACAAAGCTCCCCCATTATATGATTCGTTCTATGGAAGGGATGGAAAAAATTTTTAACGAACAGCTTAGACGGCTGAAAACTGATTATCTTGATTATTACCTTATTCACATGTTAAACGATGCCGCGACATGGGAAAAACTTGTCGGGCTGGGAATCGTTAACTGGATTGAAGAAAAAATCAAAAGCGGAAAAATACGTCAAATCGGCTTTTCCTATCATGGCAACAGCGACAATTTTTCACGGCTTTTAGATGCTTATGACTGGGATTTTTGCCAGATTCAATATAACTATCTTGATGAAAACTCACAAGCCGGGGTTAAGGGGCTTAAGTATGCCGCCGAAAAAGGGCTTCCTGTTATCATCATGGGGCCTTTGCGCGGTGGGCGGTTAGTCGATCAATTACCTGATAAAGCAAAGGAAATTATTAACAACGATATTAAAATGCGTACCGCAACCGAGCTTGCGCTCAGATGGTTATGGAATCAACCCGAGGTTACCTGCGTTCTTTCGGGAATGAACAGCATCGATATGGTTACTGAAAATACTGCTATCGCAGATACTGTAAATGCTTTAGAATTTGACGATTATGATTATGAACTTATCGGAAAAATCCGTTCCGAAATCATGCATAACACGAAAGTAGGCTGTACAGGATGCGGATATTGCCTGCCATGCCCTAAAGGCGTCGATATCCCTTTCGCCTTTTATTGCTACAATATGCTTAATTCCAATAAAGCGGGAATCAAAATGGAATATATGCAAGCAACCGCTTTACGCCGGGAACAAAGCAGTATTTCCGCATGTTCAGGATGCGGAAAATGTGAACAGCACTGTCCGCAAAGCATTTTAATTCGCGCCGAACTAAAAAATGCCGCGAGCGGGCTCGAGACATTTTCGTATAAATTTATTAAGTGGGTTGTGAAAGCACTAAAGCTTTACTAATCCATATCAATTATATCATCATCTTTTTTATTGGCGCGTTTTAAACTGCGGATATATGAAACAAAAGTATAGTAGATAGGTATCGTCACAAATACGACCCAGCCGGGATGCCATGCTCCCATATAAATACCTATTAATAAATAAGCCAAAACAGCAACAACAGGATAAGCGAATATATGGGCGTTCTTTTTGTGAACCGCGTCAACCAATGTATACCAAATCGGGATCAAGAGAAATAATAGCCAGCCGGGATGCCATAGGTCATAGAATAAACCGATCAATATATAAGCAAGCAAAACAAGCATTACCATCGGGAACTTCTGATGCTGATTTTCTTTATACCACTCCGAGTCATATTCAACACCGTTTACGAAAACCCCTTCTTTATCGATATTGACTTTTTCGTTCGTTTTCCGGTCGTCGACATGTATACCGCTCCAGCCAACCCGCACTTCACTGCCGTCTTTATCAATGACATGAATCCCTTTTAAGCTAACGTTTACATATTCGGCGCGTTTTTTGTCGTCGTCCTTTTCATAACTAGTGTTATCATATGCTGTCTCTTTGTCGGAACGAGGAATTTCATCATCTGTTTTTAACAGTTCGTCTAATGAAATACCATATAGCCTTGCCAGTAAAATTAAATTATCGGTGTCGGGTGATGCTTCCGCCCTCTCCCATTTGCTTACTGCCTGGCGCGAAATGCCTAATTTCTCTGCTAAGGCTTCTTGTGAGTAATTATAAGATTTACGTAAGTTTACTAATCTGTTGGCGATTTCAATATTCATTTATCTTCTCCCTTCGGTTATTTTTAGATTTTGTCTCCGCCGTTCATGGGGTAAGTATATGCCTAATCGTGACAGTTGCACTACATATTTTGGCTTTCATCGCCGCAACTATTGGTTTCCCTACCCCCAAATAATGCTAATTCCTCGTTCTGATGTAGGTAATAAACCGATTCCCATTTTCCTCAAATAAAGCCGCCGCATCATTTCGCCCAATCCGATGTACTTCACCTGCCAACGGATCCATCACAACGATATTCAGTTCATTGAATCCGACTATCAACATCGCGTTTCCATTTTCAAATAATTTAAGCACAGGTATATCTTGGTTTACATAATATAAAATACTGTCAAGAGGGCAACCCGTTAAATCTAACACTTGAATATTGGACAAATTATCCCGCAAAATATTTATCGCTGTCCCGCCGCGTCTAAGGGTATAAAGGGAACTCA
>WQST01000168.1 GCA_009787745.1 Lachnospiraceae bacterium | reverse complement strand
TAACCGAACCTATTTAGCACGCCCTCTCCCGGCCTACCGGGGTCTTCCGGTTGCGGTTGTGTTACGCCGGGCGTCGTGGCTGCGGGTGCATCCGGTTGTGCCTTGCCGGGCATTGTTTTTATTGACGACGGTGTTTTTTCACCCGTCTCCGACTGTTCGGGAAGAAACGGCAGCGTGTAAAATCCCAAAAAGTGACCGCCGGCCGCGCCGCCGAGCAGTAACAAGAGAACCGCCGCCGTGACGATGCCTGCCAGTCCATTCCTTTTGTTGCCTGTCTGAATCGGACGGACAGTTTTTTGCATGGAAAGCGGTAAGGCAAGCTCACTTTGCGCCGTTAGCGATTCACCAAGCGGCTTCCCGCAATGGAAACACGCCGTCAACCCATCCGGCAAATTGACGCTGCAATGCGGACAGACAAATCCTGCCGGTTTAATTCCCGGCTCGGTCGCGGAGGACTGTTTTCTATGTATTTCCAGTTGCTCAGGCCGGGCAGGCGTTTCCAATGGTTCTCCGCAGTGGAAGCACATCGTCAGCCCGTCCGGCAGGTTCTTATTGCAATGTGTACAGGTCATAAGCGACATTCCTCTTTTCAATATTTCAATTATAAATCAAGGCGACATGGAGAATCTTCGGATTTTTGAAAATTTCCTGAAAATTTCAAAAAAGGCTAGACAGCGCCATGGAAATCATGGCGCACAAAAAAACGCCGATAACAGCCCGTCGTCCATGCCGCGCCCGTTGTCGTTGACATGAAAAAAATAACCGCTATAAACAAGATGTGTTCATTCTTTTTCTTCTCTGTATTCCGTGGGGGATTTATCAAAGTGCGCCTTGAAAATTCTGCAAAAATAACCGTAATCGGCGTATCCGCAATGTATCGCTATCTCTTTTATCGGCGCGTCGGTTTCAAGCGTCAGGCGGGACGCCTCCTTCATGCGAAGGTTAGTGATAAATATTTTCAAGGTCGAATCGTAATGCTTTGTGAACAGGTCGCATATATAGGTCCGGCTCATATTGAATTTTTCGCTTAAATCAACTAGCGACATTTTTTTATTGAAGTTCTCTGTCACATAGACCACGAGGTCGTCAAAGTTTTGCGATGGGGACGGGACAAACTGAACGGACGGAACTTTATGATGCTTGCCCGTGATTTTGCGGCTAACCTTTTCAAGCACAAGAATGATTGTATTTTTCGGGCAACCTTTTTTATTCCACTTTTTAGGTAAAAATTAAATAAAAGTAAAATTATTTACGTATCTTATGTAAAATTTTAATGGTTTTATAAGAAATTTTAGTGGATTATAATTTTAGTATAGGGTAAATAGGAATGATATGGTGTTACATATTATTTACTAACCAATATAGGAGGAAAAAAATGAAAAAAGTTTACAGAAAGCTAGTTGCATTAATTAGTACTTTTGCTCTGGCATTACCAATGATTGTTGCTCCGAGCATAACCGCTTATGCAGAGGAAAGCTTTGCGTTTCTACAGTTTGCTTCTGCGGATTGGGCAGTTTCGTCATGGGGCGGTGAAGACGGTGATGGTGTCACGGTTTCTAACACTCCCGTAAATGGACCGGGGACATATACAGTCGGACTTGAATTTGATAATCCCGTCAGCGGGATTGCCTTTTTTGATGTAGAAGTTAAAGACGGTGCAAGCCTTTATCCCGGTGCTTATATGAACATTGACTCGATTAAGGTCAATGGTGATGAAATTGAGTTTGGCGCGACTTACACTAACGATGAAGAAGGTAATAGCCGCACTAATCTTTATAATGAATGGGTTAGTGATCTTCCCGCTGATGCTCGCACGAATGGTGCTGATGATGCAACACCGACTCCCGTTGACAATGGGTTAAGCGATATTTCATCTATCGAAGTAACATTTACTCTTTCAGTACCGCAAACAGATGCGGACATTATCTTTGCCGCCGCCGATTGGGGAGTACAGTTCTGGGGCGGTGAAGAAGATGGTGTAACAGCCACCGTAGCTGATGTAACAGGTTATGGTACTTACACAGTTGGTTTAGATTTTGCGAATCCTGCGGCAGGGATGGCTTTCTTTGCCGTCAGAATTAATAATGGGCAATTTGTATTCCCTAATTCCTACATGCAGATTGATTCCGTCGTAATTAATGGTGATGAAATAGATATTGCCAAAACTTACAGTAACTATGAGGAAGGGGCGCTTCGCACCAATCTTTATAATGAGTGGGTTAGCGAAGTGACGGAAGGCGTAACAGCCGACGGCGGTTCTGCTGATGTTACACCGACCCCTGTAGATAATAGCTTATTTGATGAAATTAGTTCGATTGAAGTTACATTTACTTTGATGAGCGGCGTCCCCTTTGGCGGCAGTGATGTTGATGAAGATTATGAAATTCCCTCAGCTTTCAATGCTTTCCTCATGTTCCAGGATAATGGCGGCGGCGAATGGTCGAACTTTGCACCGGGTGTCGGTAATGATATGATGATTTTAGGCGATGGGGTTTGGGAAGTTTCGATAACCCGTGAGCAGGCAGGCGGAACAGGTCAGGCGATTGCTGATGAATCAGGTTTTGTTTTCCTTGTTGATATCGAAGAGCTTGGAAAAGCAATGGCTTACATCGGTACACTCAGAGAAGATCCGAATAACGGTGATGCTCTGACCGATACAGACGCCGAAGTTTCTGTTGAAATTTATGTAGACGGAGACAAAGTATCGGGCGTTAGAAACGAAAATATTAAATTTGGTGATATTGAAGGTAATGGAAGATTACGCTTGGAATTAGTTAACACATGGGGTACAGGAACAATCGATAATCCTGTTGCGATGACCTCACGGCTAAATCCTAATGATGAAATCAAAGTCGTCTTTACCTTAAAAGGCACAGGATTTAATTCTGATTTTGACTGGGATTCAGTCAGTAAAGAAGAAGCGCCTGTCGAAGCAGTTCCGCTTCCGGCACAGATAGAACCTGCGGCCGCTGATCAGGTTGCTGATGATAGTGATGGCGGATTCCCTGTTTGGGCGATAATTCTTATCGTATTAGTAGTAATTGGTATAGTTTGTGCAGTAGTGGTAGTCTCCATGAAAAAAGCTAAGAAATAATTCATAATTAGGGGGCGCCTCATAAAAATTGGGGCGTCCTCCTTTAGCTTAAAGGGTTGCAGAGCAACTTTTAGGAAAATAGGGAGATTAACAATGAAGGAATCAATAGTTTCCAAAGTTTTTTATATAATATTGCGTATAACGATTGTTTTTTCCGCCGCAATGATGTTCTTTCCGGGCATCAACCCGGGTAAGTTAAATGTACTAATTAATAAAAATATGTCTTTGTTTACATCCGCTACTGCGTACCGAAGTCTGGTAGCTGAATCAGGCCGCGCATTTTCGCGCGGTTGGGTTAGTGAAAGCAGTTTTATTATTTTATTTATTTCTTGTTTGATAGTTTGTATCGGTATTGCCCTTGCTTGTGTCTGCGGTTGTTTTTCGGTCGGTAATATTAAATGCAAGAAAACGGGTAATATTTTTGGATTGATCGGCGGTTTAGTTCAAATGCTCGGTCTGGGCGGAATATACATAAGCTATTTGCAAATGACCGACCCCGGAAATGATTTAGCAAGACTACAGCCATCTTTTCCGAATGGCTATTATCTATTCTGTGTAATTGCCGTAATTACGATTATTATTTCTTTAATACAAATGCTTACATTTAGAAATTATCAAAGTGAAAACCACTTAAAGATTGAGCTTAAATATAGAATTTTCTTGATGTTCCTTCCGTTTGCAACTTTGTTGTTCGTGTTTTCCTACTTACCGCTTTTTGGATGGCGTGCGGCATTTTTTGATTATGAACCCGGATTAGCGATGACGATGGAACGCTTTGTCGGCTTCAAGTGGTTTAAATTCCTTTTTAATGACCCCGGTACGCAAAGAGATATTATTAGGGTTATGAAAAATACATTGGGGATGAGCGGCCTTGGAATCGCAACGAGTTGGGTGGCAATGGCTTTCGCGATTTTTTTGGTAGAAATCCGTCACATGCGCTTTAGGCGTTTTGTCCAGACTTTAACAACAATTCCTAACTTCATCAGTTGGGTTATGGTATATGCAATCGCCTTTGCGATTTTTTCGACAGACGGTTTTATTAATAGCTTTATGAGCATGATGGGAACGTTAACAGGCGCAGGCCCTAATTATTTGATGGGCGATAATAATATCTGGCTTAAGATGCTGGGATGGGGCATGTGGAAAGGTTTAGGTTGGAGCGCGATTATCTATATCGCGGCGATTTCCGGAATCGACCAACAACTTTATGAAGCCGCCAGTATCGATGGGGCAGGCCGCTTTCAGAAGATGTGGCATATTACTTTGCCGGGTATAATGTCAACATTCTTCGTTTTATTGCTTCTTAGTATCGCGGGTATTCTTAATAACGGGCTGGAACAATACTTGGTATTTGAAAATGCCAGTAATACGATGTCGATTACAGTACTCGACTTGTATGTTTACCAGCGCGGTATTGAAAAGGGTCTGATTGAGGTAGCGACAGTTATAGGAATGTTAAAATCAATTATCAGCGTAACGTTACTCTTTGCTGCCAACCAAGCATCTAAATGGCTTCGCGGCGGCGAGAGCATCATATAGAAAGGGGGGTCAGAAAATGACGAAAACAAAAAAAGAGCGTTTAGATGAAAAAGCGGAAATGCTTCATGATAATAAGCGCAAGTATAAGAATACACCAAGCGATATTGTTTTCAATATTATTAACTATTCCGTATTCGGGCTTTTTACACTTAGCTGTATCTTCCCCTTTTGGTATATTTTTATTAATACGGTTTCTGATAATCAGTCTGTCAGCCGCGGACTTATCAATTTTTTTCCGCAGGGATTGCATATCAATAATTATATAGCAATTTTGGAACTTCGTGAAGTCGGAAACGCGCTGATGGTAACACTCGGGCGGTCAGTTTTGGGAACAGCCTTTATGGTTATTGCATCCAGCTTTATCGGATATCTGATGACCAAAAATGATATGTGGATGAAGAAGTTCTGGTACCGTTTTACGATTGTGACAATGTATTTTAACGCAGGATTAATACCGTGGTATTTGAATATGTCAATGCTTGGTTTAACCAACAGTTTCATGGCTTATATAATTCCCGGCTTAGTTGCACCGTTTAACATTATTTTAGTAAAAACCTATGTTGAATCAATTCCGCTTGAATTGGAAGAGAGTGCGCATATTGACGGCGCAGGGCTTCTGACGATCTTTTGGAAGATTATTTGGCCGCTCAGTAAACCGATTCTTGCGACGATAGCGATCTTTGGCGCCGTCGGTCACTGGAATTCTTTTACGGATTCATTGATGCTAATGAACAATGCCCCTGATCTTCATACGTTACAGCACCGCCTTTATATCTATCTGAACAAATCAAGCAGTCTTGCGGCGATGATGCAATCAGGAACAAGTTCGCAAGCGGCGGCGGCGGCGCTGGCGGGCGTAACAAATGTTAAGGTTATCAATTATACAATATCGATGGTTACGGTTCTGCCGATTTTACTGGTTTACCCGTTTATGCAGCGTTATTTCGTAAAAGGAATTATGCTGGGTGCAGTTAAAGGTTAAAAAATTTC
>WQST01000167.1 GCA_009787745.1 Lachnospiraceae bacterium | reverse complement strand
ACACCGGGGATTTCGATATTAATGCGGTCACTGCCTTCTTTGTAGACGATTGCTTCATTATTATAGCCTTCGACACGCTTCTGCATTTTGTAGATTGTGTCTGACATATCCTCGGCACTGGGAGTCTCGTCACCAACTACCTGATATGTGATGCTGACGCCGCCCGCCAAATCAAGCCCCAGCTTTATCCCGCCGATCGAACCGCTTTTGTCACTGCTAAAGCCGATAAACGCTGAATAGGCACAAAGACCCAAAATCAGCACAAAGGCTAACAGATATAGTATCGCTTTACTTTTTTTCATTTCATCCTCCCATGCAAAACGCTTTAATCATAATCGCACATTCAACCCTTTTACGCTGTAATGTACAACTTAAATCATCACAATCATTTAAATCACCGCATAAATTATCCGCATTCGCCGCACACCCGCCCGAGCAGTAGAAGCGGGCAAAGCACTCACGGCATTTCGGCTTGGTATAAACGCTTACCGCCTTAAACTTATCACAAATTTCGTTTCTTTGGATGCCGTCATCTATATTGCCCAGCAGAAATTCTTTAGTACCCACGAACTGATGGCAGGGATAAAGTAAACCTTCAGGCGTAACGGCAAGATATTCACACCCCGCACCGCAACCTGACAAACGCTTCGCCACACATGGCCCGCCCGTCAAATCAATCATAAAATGGAAAAAATTAATGGGTTCGCCCGCTTTATAGCGCTCAATGACTTCGAGTGCCAGACGGTCATATTCATGCAGGATTGCTTCTATATCTAATGGCCTGATTGCGAAATCATTTTCACTGTCCGCTTCGGAAAGCGGTTCGGTCAAAATCGCGGGTTCTATCGATATCTGCTTAAAACCCAAATCCGCCAAATGCTTTACATCTTCCGTAAAATCTAAGTTATAGCGGGTAAAAGTACCGCGGACATAATAGTTTGCTTGCTTACGGCTCTCGGCAAGTTTGCGGAAGTTATCAATTATCACGCCGTAACTACCGCTTCCGTCATGCATCGGGCGCATTCGGTCATTTATTTCTTTACGCCCGTCGATACTTAACACGACATTGTTTATTTCACGGTTGATAAAGTCAAACATTTCTTCGCGTAATAATACCCCGTTGGTGGTAAGGGTAAAACGGAAAACTTTATTATGGGCTTTTTCTAAGCTTCGCCCATAAGTTATTAACTCCTTAACCACATCCCAATTAAGAAGCGGTTCGCCGCCAAAAAAATCAACCTCAAGATTGCGGCGGTTTCCGCTGTTTTCGACTAAAAAATCTAATGCGCGTTTACCATGCGAAAAATCCATCAAAGAATGCTCGCCATGGTATCCGCCTTCATCGGCGAAACAGTAGCGGCATTTAAGATTGCAGGCATGTGCCACATGAAGGCAAAGAGCCTTCACGACGGTCGGACGATTTTTTACTTCTTTAAGATATTCTTCGTAATCTTCTTCGGTAAATAAAAGCTTTTCACGGTATAATTCAAGAATTTCCGAAAGCGCGGTCAGCATTTCCTCACAAACATGTGAAATCGCCTTAAATTCCGTGGCATTCGCATCAGCTTTCGCTAATGTATCGGCAAATAGCCGCTTAAAAAAAGCAATGATTTGCTCTTCATCAGTCGTTCCGTTTTTGATCAGTAATTCGACTTGCGGAAGCAGGTTATAAGCGGTCTCATCCATTAGGTGGATCGCTCCGCTCGCAATGTCCAAGACAATATTATAACCATTGTTCGTAAACCGATAAATCATTTTTCCGGTTGCTCGCAGCTTTGATTACCGACTGTACATGAGGTTTTGCAAGCCGATTGACAAGATGTCCGGCATTCGCCGCAACCGCCTTTTTTTACTGTTTCAGTTAAATTTCCGCTGTTAATTGTTTTGATATGTTTCATACTTGTCTCCCTAATGTCTGTGTAAGCTTTATAATGGTTCTTCACACTTTTCCGCTTTGTTAAATGTGAACTCTTCCGATATTATATCACGGTTTTCTTCGATGTCCAATACTTCTTCGATATTTTCATCTTTCGGTAACGTGAGAATAACATTTGTAATCCTATTTTTAACGATTTCCTTCGCTTGCAAAGTAATTCCGTCGGCCGTCGTGATAATCTCATTTTCCTCCGGTAAGCGAACCAAAAACTCAATCATTAAGCCGCCGATTGAATCATAATCTTCGGACTTAAACTTCGTTCCCAAAGCGTCATTAACGTCGTCAAGTTTCATTTTACCTTCGATAAGATAAGTATTTTCTTCTATATTTTTAATCATTTCCTTTTCATCTTCATCATACTCGTCTCGTATCTCACCGACGATTTCTTCCAGCAAATCCTCTAAAGTAATCATGCCGACCGTCAAACCATATTCATCCAGCACAAAAGCCATATTCATCGCTTTATCGCGAAGTTCCATCATCAAATCATCTGTTTTCTTTAGTTCGTGGGTAAAATAGCCTGTCCTTAAGATATCTTCGGCGCGGAAAGTTTCACGCCGTTCATCGGCAATGCTAAATAAATCCTTGATGTTGATAAGCCCGACGATAACATCTTTATTATCACGGTATACAGGCAAGCGGGTAAACATGTTTTGGTTAATGATATTTAAAGTCTCATCATAGCCCGCATCCGCACTGATGACCGTCATATCGATACGCGGAATCATCACATCCTGCGCAAATGTATCACCGAACTCGAAAACATTATTAATCATTGTCCGCTCGTCGGTTTCAATTGCGCCGTCTTCGTGACCCACATCAAGATAACTTTTAAGTTCTTTTTCGGTCATAACTTCTTTATGCTGTGAATCAACTCGCATCAATTTCAGAATGAAAAAAGCAATTTTATCAACCAGAAAAATAATCGGAATCATAATCCTTATCAAAACCGAGACAGGGAAGGCGATTCGCAAAGCAATCCGCTCCGAATACATATTGGCAAGGGTCTTGGGCATTATTTCGGCGCCTAAGATAATAACGATTGTCAAAATACCTGTCGCTATCCCCGCCGCTACATTTCCCCCGATTCTGATCGCAAGCGCTGTCGCCATCGCCGATGCCGATAAATTGACAATCGTATTGCCGATTAAGATCGCACTAAGCATTTTGCTGTAGCACTCTTTAATGTTAAGAGCTGTTTGGGCTCTTTTATTGCCGTCTTCACTAAGGGATTTCAGGCGTATTTTATTAACGGCGGTGAAGGCTGTTTCGACGAAAGAAAAGAATGCTGCGAGTGACACCAGCACGATTATTATGAAAAGTTGTATGACACCATCGGTATCCAAGAATTTTACTCCTTAATCTGTCATTCTGCGTGTAACTTATATTTTATAATATCCTCATAATACTGTCAAGTTTTACCTTTAACGCGAATATAATTAGGTAATCCACAATCGGGAGGCTTTTATGCTCAAGAAAATACATATTGATTCAAGAATCACTTTATTTCTGAAATGTCTTCTATTCGCTTACTTGCTGACAGCAGGGTTGCTTTTATTGCTGGCACTTTTACTTTATCGCTTCGGTCTTTCAGAACAAATCGTTTCGATTGCCATTATCGCTATCTATATCGTGGTAACATTTCTGTCAGGGTTTATCGCGGGAAGAAGGATGGGAAACCGCAAATTTCTTTGGGGGCTTTTAATGGGCGGGCTTTATTTCGCGGTTCTGATTCTGGTTTCGCTGTCTGTTAATAAGGGATTATCAGGTGTGGTTAATGATTTCGTTACGGTCTTCTTGCTTTGTACTTTAAGCGGGATGCTGGGCGGAATGGTGTCGTGAAGGGATTCTGAGCCGCAGGCGAAGAATCGAAGTTTTGCGAGATCCTTCGCTTTCGCTCAGGATGACATAAATAATTCCCGCTTTCGCGAAATCATTTCATCGATTCCGGCAATATACCCGCCTACTTCTTTTAGGTTATCACTGCGCTCGATATGTCCGTCCCGAAAAACGCGCTTCGATACACTTCCCGCACCTAACGCGATGATTGTTTGGACTTCTTCCATCATAAGAATATTATAAAGGCCGTATTTTCCGCAACCCGCATAACCGACATTCTCAAAATTCCCCGCCGTGTTTTTTTGCCGGTAAAGATAATAGGGATGCATGTTAAGTTCCTGCGCAAGCTCGGCCGCCATTTTCATCGTTTCATCGGTATTATTAAGAGAATCGCTCCCATTTTCATTGACCCATTCGGTCAATTTGGACGCCCGTTTAATCGCTAATGAATGAACCGTCAAGCTATCGGGGCGAAGTTCTTTAACCGCATTAAGGGTCAAACCCACATCGAACGCATCCTCCTCCGGTAAACCTAAAATCAAATCCATATTAATATTTTCAAAACCGCTTTCCCTAACCAGCGCGAACGCTTCTTTAACCTGATTAGCGGTATGTTTCCGTCCGATTAAATCAAGCGTCTTATCATTCATCGACTGCGGATTAACCGAAATACGGTCAACTTTGTACTTTCTTAAAACCAAAAGCTTCTCGCGCGTAATGCTATCGGGGCGCCCTGCTTCAACGGTAAACTCGATAAGATTATTTAGGTCAAAGCTTGCCGCGATTTTTTTTAACAACTGCTCAAGTTCCGGCGCGGTAAGCGTCGTCGGTGTGCCGCCGCCGACATATATCGTTGTAAGCTGTTTTTCTTTATAGATATCAGCAACAAAATCAATTTCCTTAAATAATGCTTCTAAATATTCACCAACCAAATGCTTGGATTTTTCGAGCGGATATGAGGTAAACGAGCAATACAGACATGTCGTCGGACAAAAAGGGATTCCTATGTAAAGGCTGTAACTGTTATTAAGATCAATTTTGCCAAGTTCTTCCCGTTCTCTTTTCGCAATTTCTAAAGCAAGTAGCGCCTTTTCATTACTGCAAAAATAAACTTCCTGCATGTGATTTATGATTTCATCATCGCCCAAACCGCTTTTAAGCAGATTCATCGCGATTTTGACGGGGCGGATACCTGTCAGCGCTCCCCACGGAAGCTCTTTTGCGGTAAGAAAAGAAAGGCAATGATAAATAAGTTGCTTTAAGGCATTTTTGACATCCAACCGATTCATCTTCTCATCTATATCAATGCCGTTTACTAAAAAATCCTCTTCCAGATGTAACATCAACAAAATTCGCCCCTCAATAAAGTTAATATTGATGTCGGGCAATCCGGGGTCTGAACTGACCGTTACGCAGTCAGCGTCATCGCCCATAAATACCTTTACATAAGAGGACGGATAAAAAGCCTTGACTAATGAATGAATATCAGGCTCGAAATCGTTTTGGTTCGTTGTTACAACAAGCATGGAAATTCCTTTTGCCCGTATTCTCGGGAAATGTATCTAAACGAAGGGATTGTTTTCTTTTTCACTGCCGATACTCGTCGGTTCGCCATGCCCCGGATATACTTTTACATGCTCGGGAAGGATAAATAATTTTTCACGGATTGATTTAGTAAGCGTACCCATATTACCTGTCGGAAGGTCAGTACGCCCGACCGATTGTTCGAATAATGTATCACCGCTAAACAAAATACCTTGCGCCGCAAAATAATAACAAGCACTTCCCATCGTATGTCCCGGGGTAGCGATAAGAGTAAAGGTCATGTCCGCAAGGCTAACCGAAGCGCCGTCCTCAAGATACTCATCCGCCTTCACGGTACAGGGCATCCCAACTTCTGATGAGACATTCTGTTCGGTATTTTCTAAAACTAATTTTTCCGCCGCATAAGCAT
>WQST01000166.1 GCA_009787745.1 Lachnospiraceae bacterium | reverse complement strand
TGGCGATACACTAAAAGCACTATGCCTCCAATCATTAAAAGTAAACTGAAAGATGAGTTCTTTTTCCATATTGTGAGCAAATCTTTTTTTATCAGCCCATTCATTTCTGCTCCCCCTTTACATAAAAAAGTATTATGTCATCAATAGATGCGGGTTCAACAACCACATTTTTATACTTGCGCCCTACTGTTGTTCGGTTAGCAACCAACACCTTATATTGATACTCCAATCAATAATTTTGCACTATGGGAAAGAGCAACCGCAAAAGCCAGCTTTACTTTCATTCCCCTTGAAAAATCTTTAATTTTCTTTTTCGGCGGCAAATTAAACTTATTCAGATAATTTTGATACGTTGAATGTTCCCAATTATTGTAGATACCCTGCATGAACGATTCTATTTCGTTTGCTGTAAATATTTCAGGGAAATGGCAATCGTCAAAAACAATCCCAATATTGTTTTTGATTTCTTTTTCATATCTAATATTGTCTTGTCCCCAAATTAAAATATCGCCTCCGTTTCTTCTGATGATGTTAAGGATACAGTTAATCGTTGTCGTTTTTCCTGCTCCGTTTTCGCCTATCAAACCAACGATTGCGCCTTTGGGGACGCTAAAGCTAACATTACGCAAAGAAAAATCTTCGTAATGTTTTGAGATATTTTTGATTTCAAGCGCATTACGCAATACTTGCATGGTACTCTTTTCCTCCGTCATATAATGTATATACTTAATAATAACATTATATCACGCTGTACAAATAATTGTCAACGAGGTATAACGTATATGCCTCGCAAATCTCCGATTTTTTGTGTTCCTATATAAGGGTCAATTTTTAGTTTATCAATTGCTTCTTTAAATACCACACGGAGTTGCTTGTCTTTGATTTTTTTGAAATATCGTTCGGCTGATTTAGAGTAATTGACTTTATACATCACTTATTCCTCCCCAAAAACGTCTTTTGAAGTGGCACTCTTACGTATACCAGCTGCTATTTCATATTTAAAACGTCTATTGCCTTCTTAATTTTTGACCGTTGTTCCGCAAATTTTTCTATTAATACATCGCCACTATATCCCTGCGCCACTAAATCTTTCAATATTTCCATTGTAAAATTATCATCAGAAGTTGAAAGCGGACGGATAACAATAGCATCATCTGTCAAAAAACATTCCACTTCTTTACCAAAGCGCAACTTTTCATAAAATTTTAGCGGGATAGTAACTTGACGTTTTCCCGTTACGTTTATAATTTTACGCTCTATTGCATTACCTAAACTGCTCATATTACCGCCTTTCCCAAATAACTTAAATATAGTATCCATTTTCCTGATAACTATTATCAAGGAAAATAAGATTTTACAATGTGTGTGTCATTAAATGTACTGGGCTTAATGACTAATTATAAATAACGAACGCTTGCAATTGTCGTTGCGTCAAATGTTATACTATAATTAGAGGCGCACCTCAGAAAGGAGATTCATCAATGAATATATCTATTCACAAACTTTCCGCGCAAGTAGGGCTGACGAGCCGCACATTGCGCCATTGGGAAGCAGAAGGGCTTTTTTGCAGTATGCGCGACAAGGATTCCGGCTGGAGGGTTTACGATGAAACAGCAACACATTGTATCTATATCATAGCATTGCTAAGAAAACTTGACGTGCCTATTAAAGAGATAAAAGCTGTTTTGGACGAAAAAACTTATGCTTGTTTGTGTGACGTTATAAAAAAGCAAATATCCGCTTTGAGGACTAATGTTGAAAAACACACAAGCATGGAAAAATGTCTGATTCATTTTTTATCTGTTCTTGAAAAGGAAGGTAATCAGGTCATAGAAGATATCCAAGTATTGCAATTATTAAAAAACGAAATGGAGGAAAAAAATATGTTAAACGCACAAAACAAAGGCAATACATTGCAAGTTATTACGCTTCCGCCCATGCGTGTTGTATATAATATCGCTGTGAGCATTTCACCGGAAGGTGAAGCCATGAACCCTGTGTTAGAATGGTTGGAAGCGGCTAATCTAACAGGGACAGCGCGATTGTTCGGCGGTGATATGCCGCCTATGCCGAGCGGCGAAGGAAAACCATATGGTTATGGGATGTGCGCTTCTATTCCCGAGGGTGTGGGCATTCCTAACCATTTAAAAGAAATGCGCCTGCCGGGAGGTCTATACGCAAGGCTTGAAAGCACGGATGATATACCCGGTTCTTGGCAGGAACTTATGAGGCAGTTGTCTGCGGATGATAAATATGAATCTGATAATAAGGCACGGCTGTGCCTTGAAGAGCATATCCGAAATGACATGAATGGGTTTTTAATTATTCTACTTGAGCCTGTGAAGGCAAAGTACTAACCGATTGAAATGCGCGTGCTGTATCAACAACCAATATAAATATCGCATTATCGTGGTTATTTTACATGTAAAACGTGTAATTTGGGCTAAACTTGCCAGATTTTTGCCAGATTTTTGCTAAATTTCTTGTTGACATTTTTTCAAACAAGTGTAATACTATATATAGTAGTTGCTTATCTATATATTGTAGTATTTAGTGATTAAACTAGAATTGGTAAGGAAGTCGGCAGTACGAGTCTGCTCAAGAGCTTACAAAAACCCACAAGATATCATGCTTTGTGGGTTTTGCTGTCTCATAAAGCGTACACGTTTTTCTGAAATCATAAGGGGTAAGCTGGGTAAGATAATTATAATTTCGCATTAAAGGAGCATTAATGGATCTTTTCGAATACATGCGCAGTACGAATATGGAAAAGGAATCGCCGTTGGCGTCCAGGTTAAGGCCTGTCACCCTTGACGAGGTGGTGGGTCAGCAGCATATTATCGGGCGCGATAAACTGCTTTATCGGGCGATTCAAGCGGACAAGCTAAGTTCACTGATTTTTTACGGGCCGCCGGGAACAGGGAAGACGACTCTGGCGAAGGTCATTGCCGCATCTACCAGCGCACAGTTTAAGCAGATTAATGCCACGAGTGCAGGGAAGAAGGACATGGAAGAGGTGGTCAAAGCCGCGAAGGAAGATCAGGGTATGTACGGCAAGAAAACGATTCTCTTCATTGATGAAATCCACCGTTTTAATAAAGGGCAGCAGGATTATCTTTTGCCATATGTTGAGGATGGAACGGTGATCCTGATTGGGGCGACGACAGAGAATCCTTATTTCGAGGTAAACGGGGCGCTTATTTCGCGCTCGATTATTTTCGAGCTAAAGCCTTTAGAGCAGGATGAAATCAAAACATTGCTTAAAAGAGCCGTATACGATAAAGAAAAAGGGATGGGTGCATACGAAGCGGAGATTGATGAAGACGCCCTTGATTTCCTTGCCGAATTATCAGGCGGTGATGCCAGACGTGCGCTTAATGCAATTGAGTTGGGTGTTATGACGACGGAACGTGCGGCTTCGGGAAAAATTATTATTACTTTGGCGGTCGCGCAAGAATGTATCCAAAAGCGGGTTATTCGTTATGATAAAACAGGGGATAACCACTACGATACTATTTCTGCTTTTATTAAAAGTATGCGCGGCTCTGACCCCGATGCGGCGGTTTATTATTTGGCACGGATGCTGTATGCGGGAGAGAGCGTTACCTTTATTGCCAGGCGGATTATGATTCATGCCGCTGAGGATGTTGGTATTGCTGACCCGCAGGCATTGACTGTTGCGGTCAACGCTTCATTGGCAGTAGAACGGGTTGGAATGCCTGAAGCGCAGATTATTTTGGCGGAAGCGGCGGCTTATATTGCCTGCGCTCCGAAGAGTAATGCCTGTGTCGCGGCGATCGGCGCGGCGATGCACGCTGTTGCGGAAACAGGGAATTTGTCGATTCCTTCGCATTTACAAGATGCGCATTATAAGGGGTCGGCGAAATTAGGGCGCGGCACGGGTTATAAGTATGCACATGATTATCCGCATAATTATGTTGAACAACAGTACTTGCCTGATGGGCTAGTCGGGCGGAAATTTTATAATCCGAGTGATAATGGGCATGAAAAGAATGTGCAGGAGCATTTTGCGAAAATTAAAATGAAAGTTGACTAATTAAACAACGTTTCAACCAGAAATTTATAGATATCTTGATTATTTTTTTGCCAATTATCACAGATATCGGCAGCGGTATCTTCATTAGGCACTGATAATGTTATGTTAACTAAGGTGATGTTATTTTCTTTAACTTTCAGATTAGCTTCAAATTCTCCTGTGGTGGATTTATAATAATCAGAGATGACAGAAACTTCATTACGCATTTCAAGTTCATGCTTTTGAAAAAAATCTTCGATTTCGGCACGCATACTTTCGCTAATGCGATGGCGAAAATAGGATAATGTTTCGACGCCTTCCTCAGTTATCATCAAATGAGTGCGGTTGCGAATCGATTCGGCTTTAATCATATTAGCGTCAATAAGCTCGCCGATAACTTGTTGTAAAGTCAAAAAATTCGTATATTCACGCTCCAAAATAAAATCCATGATTTGCGCTTTCGTCAAGGAAAAATTCACCCGGTTTATCATATGGAGGATTATTAATTTGTAAAGCGTTAAAGGTTCCTGAAACATATAAATAAATATAACATGCAGAAAACATCTTGTAAACTATTGTGCTAAAAATCTCACGACAAACAGTTAAAATTAATAAATTATGAGATTCTTCGCCTTCGGCTCAAAATTACAGGGATTTTAGCTAGATAAGGAGAAAAAATATGACCTCACAGCACGACCCGATCATGATTAAACCAATTAATGAAGTTGCGGAATACCTAAAAAATTTGGTACCGCCCAATATTCCGGAAATGTATTCGTTAAAACCCATGATAAAGAATATTTCCGATGAAGAAAATATCCGAAGCGGTGTTATTGCTTTCAGAGATTTCATTTATTTATTTTGCGATTGCTTAATATCAGCCGGAAGTGCATATGCAAAGCCGCCGAAAAAGCCGAGCGGAATGAAAGATTATCCGTTTTTGCATAATATCACAAATCTTTTGATTGATATAGGTTATTATGGGATTCTTTCAGCAAACGGGCATTCGCTATTAATAGCGGATTTACCGTTGTGTATCGCAACAATCGATGCGAACGGAAAGAAAAAGCCACCGAAAGTTTCTGCGAATGCTAAAGCAGAGTGTTTTAAATTTTTAACTCTTTGCGGTTTCATTTTTACGGACACGGAAGTGTTTTATCCGAGAAATCCGCTTATGCTTACAGGTTTAAAAGCGTTATCTGTTGCTGATATGGAGTTGCGGACAGATAGAAGATATTGGAACGATAATTATCTTTTGCGGTGTAACTACAGGCTGATAAAAGCGGAAGAAGCGGATATTGCAGAGGAGTTAGAAGATTTTTTGCATCCGCTGTCAGATAAGCTTAGAGAGTTTGCGATTAAATTGCATAAGCGCTACGTAGGAATGGGTATGACCTGTACGCTCAGTATTTTGCGAGATACAAGTTATTCTTACGGTTACATAAGTAAAAACCGAAAAATTTCATCATCGCGGGATGAATATGCGCTGCGGGTATTTGAATTTTGCTACTCTTTAAGAAATGGTTATTGTTTGTTCGTCAGAGCAAAAAAGACAGCTAAGTATGCGGATATCATTGCCGCATTTCCACAAGATTTGCGGGAAAAAATCACGGCGGGNTACGGCTGTTATAAAAAGCTCGGCGGGACACGCTGTCAAGGTGAGTGTCAGGGGATTTGTATACCTTTAGATGATAAGATGCTAGGG
>WQST01000165.1 GCA_009787745.1 Lachnospiraceae bacterium | reverse complement strand
CGCCTGCTTCCAAGGCAAATAATTTTCCTAAATGTTCCGAATCATCATACTTAAAAGTCGTGCTTTGGTAAATCGGTAAAATACGCGGCTCACCGTTCTTAGGCTGCCATCCTGACTGGACGCAAATTGTTTCTTTTTTCATTAAATACTCTCCATATTATGATAAACCGCTTGAACATCGTCGTCCGCTTCAAGCATATCAAGAATTTTGTTGATTCCTTTTAATGTGGTTTCGTCATTTATCGTTACGTATGTCTGCGGTATCATCGTGATTTCGGCGGAAGCAAAGGGAATTTCGGCATCGTTTAACGCTTTGTAAACGGCATCATAATCTTCAGGGGACGTAAGGACTTCGTAACTGTCCTCTTCTTCGTTAAAATCTTCCGCACCATTATCAAGCGCGAGAATCATTAAATCATCAGCGCCTTTTTCCCATTCTTCTTTATCAACCAGTATTAATCCTTTTTTGTCAAACATAAAAGAGACGCATCCGGGTGTGCCGATATTTCCGCCGCCTTTGGAGAAAGCCGCCCGGACATTGGCGGCGGTACGGTTCTGATTATCGGTTAAAGTTTCTACAATAATGGCGATGCCGTTTGGCCCGTATCCTTCATAGGTGCTGTTTTTAAAATTAACACTGCCGACATCCCCCGCGGCTTTTTTGATGCCGCGGTCAATCGTGTCATTGGGGACGTTATTAGCTTTTGCTTTGACAATTACCTGAGCCAGCCTTGAATTGTTAGCGGGGTCAGGACCGCCTTCTTTTACGGCGACCGCGATTTCACGTCCGATGATGGTAAATATTTTGCCTTTCGCGGCGTCATTTTTTTCTTTTTTATGTTTTATATTTGCGAATTTAGAATGTCCCGACATGTTCTTCCTTTCGTACTGAAAACGGCCGTTTATGTAGTTAATTTCGTTACTAATACACTTGTGATCATATGGTTTTCGACCGTTTGAATTTTGAAATTATAACCGCCGACATCAATATCAAATTCTTCATTTTCACTTGGTATTCGATCCATCTGAAAAATCAGAAAGCCGTTTAATGTTTCGAATCTTTTTTCTTCAAAAGAAATCGAGAATCGTACCTCCAACTCTTCCAAAGGGGTTTTCCCCTCAATGATGAATTGATTGCGGTCTTCGGTCTCTTCAATATATTCTTCATCAACATCATATTCATCAAGAATATCACCGACGATTACTTCCAGGATATCTTCCATGGCAATCAATCCCGCGGTTTGTCCGTATTCATCAATAACGACGACGATCTGCGTTTTATCACATTGCATCGTTCGGAATAGTTCCGATATTTTCTTGTTTTCGGAAATAAAAGTGGCGCCGCGAATCAATTCGGCGTTTTCGGCAATCGGCCTATCGCGCATCTCCTTAACTTCACGATAGGTCTTTATGACATCACGCAAATGCAAAATTCCGATAATAATATCAATTGTTTCATCATAAACAGGGAAACGGCTTTTATTTTCATTAAGCATAAAATCCAATGTTTCCCTTAAGGTCATTTGCTTTTCGACCGCTTGAATATTTTTCCGCTGGCACATGATGTCTTTGGCTTTTTTATCGCCGAAGGCAAAAACATTTTGAATCATGGCTTTTTCGGCATCCAATACTTTGCCTTGTTCAAAGCCTTCATTAACCATTGTAATTAGTTTTTCTTCGGAATAATTAGAGCTTTTCAGACTCATAAAGCTGCCAAAGAGTTTGCGGAATAATTTATTCTTATCCATGACCTAAGTTTAACACCTAATAAATCAAGCGTCAAGATTTTAGTTACGGCAACTTACTTATGTACCGAGTTCCAGACTTATTAGCAACCCTTTATTAACTTTTTCCATAACCGCCGGATCGAGGTGGCAGACTTTTTCTTTGAGGCGCCTTTTATCGATAGTTCTTAGCTGTTCAAGTAAAATGACTGAATCTTTTACCATATTGTTATAGAGGGCGCTTAATTCGATATGGGTGGGCAGCTTGGCTTTATTCATTTTTGAGGTAATAGCCGCACAAATGACTGTGGGGCTGTGTTTATTGCCGACATCGTTTTGAATAATCAGAACAGGTCTGATGCCGCCCTGCTCCGAACCGATGACGGGCCGTAAATCAGCATAAAAAATATCGCCGCGTTTTGTATCCATACTAAACTCCTATTACTTTCCAATTTATATGATTTTAGTATTTCCCAATTTTTCCGAATCTAAACATAACAGCGAGGAATCCGTTTGCCGAAACCGCAAATTAATTCATAGGGAAAGCGTCCTGATAAATCCGCAACATCTTCGGCTTTTATCGATAAGTCTCCGTCACTTCCGATTAGTGTCACCTTATCGCCTTCGCTTACATCTTCTATATCGGTTACATCAACCATGAAAAAGTCCATGCAAATACGCCCGATAACGGGGGCTTTTCGCCCTCTTACCAGAACATGCCCGACACTTGATAAACTGCGGGGGTAGCCATCGCCGTAGCCTAACGGAATTGTTGCAACCTTGGTCTTGCGTGATGTGATATATGTTCCGCCGTAGCTGACAGCTTCGCCTGTCTCGCAATCTTTCAGCATTATTATTTGACTTATCAGTGACATCGCCTGATGAAGATTAATTCCGTCGGTGAATCCCTTCGCTTCTTCCGAAGGGTATATCCCATAGATCGCGATACCCGGCCGGCATAAATTAAATATCTGATCATGAAAACCTAAAATTCCCGCGCTGTTCGATGCGTGTTTTAGGGGAATATCTAAATTCAATTCGTTTTTTAACCGCTTGATAAAATCGCGGAATTTGTTAAGTTGATTCAGGGTAAATTCTTTTTGGGCTTCGTCGGCTCTGGCAAAGTGCGTGTAGATTCCTTCGATGCGGATATTGGGGAGTGCCAATACTTTTTTTATCAGTAAAAAACCGTTTTCATCAGGGCGAATGCCTAAGCGATTCATTCCCGTATCGATTTCCAGATGAATCGAAGCGGTCTTATTTAGCTTTCCCGCGCATTCTTGTAAGCGGTTAAAGTGATTCTCATTGAAGGGCGACAGCGTAATTTGCTCATTTATCATTTGCTCGTAATTAGAGGGGAAAACATGCCCTATCACTAAGATCGGTTTCGTAATTCCTTGCCCTCTCAGCGCAGACGCTTCATCACCGGTTACGACGGCAAAGCCGTACACGGCGTCCGTTTCCGAAAGCGCATTCCCGATTGCCCCCGCTCCGTGGCCATAGCCGTCGGCTTTGATGACAGCGATAACTTTTGTCTCGGAAGGATGAAGCTTATGTAAATTCTCGATATTGGTTTTGATTTTATTTAAATCAACTTGAATGTATCCTCTTTGGCAATGGTCGGGTAAGTGCATTTATTTATGATACTCCTTTTTCGTAAACTTTATTGAGGGTAAGAATTTAAGACGGGATTCATACCTACTATTATGCTATTCATCTTCTGAAAAATTGCTCGCAATCGGTGCGGGCGCGTCTTTTTTTCCGTCAGGATTGTATTGCATGTCAAAAATTTCGATAACTTCGCTTCCGAAAACTTGGTGCATATATTGATAAAGGTTGTTATTGGCGACTTCTTTTTCCTGTTTGCGGATTAGTTTTTTCTTAAGTTCTTTGCGGATTTCTTTTATCCAGTCGCCGATTTCCTTGATTTCTTTCGTATTATTTTTGATTTGCTCATAGCAGATTTCCATTGTATAGATCATTAAATCATAGTTTACGGCATTAATCTTTGCGGGTAAATCCAATAATTCATCCTGATATAAATCAAATTTCTCGTTGCATTCATTTATCAAACGGTGATTTTCTTCGAGTTTTTTTCCTGATTGCTTATTCCCTTGCTCACTTTCGTCGGCAAGGCCAACAATTTCGTCCATTAACTTCTTTTTTAGTTTACGGATTTCTTTGGATTCGGTATTTAATTTGCCCTGGCGTTTTAAGAGCGTGTTAAGCTCTTCTTCCCATTTCTTCATCTGCGGGGAAGGGTTATACTGGGTAAACAGCCGGTGCCATTTATTATCCAAGGTCAAAATGGGAATATTTTTCCCCTCTAAAGCCGGTTTAAAGATATCATCCGTTCGTGACATATATCACCACCCTCATGCTTTGCAATTGATTTAGCATATCTTTTCATACTTCTCTTGATTATTGTATCTAAACATTATATCATGAATCTATGTTGCTGTCGTGCCAAAATATAAGTAAATCATTTATTGAGAAAATCATTATCCAAAACATCTCCTTTCATGTTGAGGATAATGATAAAATTGCTATTGTCGGAGCTAACGGAACAGGGAAAACGACTTTACTGAAAATTATTACCGGCGAACTTATTCCTGATACGGGACAAGTCGTCTCCGCGAGAGACAAAACGCTTGGTTACTTAGCACAAAACCAAGCCGTTTCAAGCGATAATAATATTTATGATGAACTTTTGTCCGTAAAAGCCGGCTTAATTAACTTAGAAAATCAGATTCGCGAAACCGAACGTCTGATGAAAGAAGCTTCCGAAGCTTTGCTTTTACAATTGATGGATACATATACGCGCTTAACGCATGATTTCGAATTCGCAGGCGGCTATGCTTACCGAAGCGAAGTGACAGGAGTGCTTAAGGGCTTGGGATTTAGCGAAAGTGAATTTGATCAGCCGGTCAGGAACCTCTCCGGCGGGCAAAAAACCAGGGTTGCTTTAGGGAAACTTCTGCTTACAAACCCCGATTTAATCCTTCTTGACGAACCCACTAACCATCTTGATGTCTCAGCTATCAGCTGGCTTGAAACATATTTGCAAAATTATAAAGGCGCGGTTATTATCGTTTCACATGACCGTTATTTTCTTGACCGAATCGTAACCAGGGTGATTGAGTTAAGCAATACGAAAGCCGCACTCTTCTTCGGCAATTATACTGCTTATGCCGAAAAAAAAGAAAAACTTCGGGCCGACGCCATTAAAGCATATCTAAATCAACAAAAAGAAATCGAACGGCAGGAAGCCGTTATTACGAAACTACGCCAATTTAACCGTGAAAAACATATAAAGCGGGCGCGTTCAAGAGAAAAGCTTTTGGATAAAGTCGAAGTCTTGGATAAACCTGACGAAAGCGAAAGCGGGATTCGGATTACGTTAAATCCCGCTCCGGAAAGCGGTAATGATGTCCTTAATGTCTGCGGTCTCGGTAAATCATTCGGTCAGCTTAAGTTGTTTGAAAATATTGATTTTAGTCTTCGCCGCGGTGAGCATATGGCAATAATCGGCGATAACGGAACAGGGAAAACCACCCTTCTCAAAATCCTCAATAAATTGATTGCTCCTGATTTCGGTTATTTTGAGTTAGGTACTAATGTGCATATCGGTTATTATGATCAAGACCACCATATCCTCGACCCTGAAAACACCTTGATTATGGAGATTTCCGATGCCTACCCGACCATGAGTAATACCCAAATCCGCAATATGCTTGCCGCCTTTCTCTTCACGGGTGATGATGTTTTTAAGCGGATTAAGGAATTAAGCGGCGGTGAACGCGGTCGTGTCGCGCTCGCTAAGTTAATGCTTTCAAAAGCCAATTTCTTAATCCTTGACGAGCCGACTAATCACTTGGATATTTTGTCCAAAGAAATCCTTGAGGATGCTTTGAACCGTTATACGGGTACGTTACTTTATGTTTCCCATGACCGCTACTTCATTAACCGTACCGCTTCCCGAATTATGGATTTGACTGAGCGGAAATTCGTTAATTATCC
>WQST01000164.1 GCA_009787745.1 Lachnospiraceae bacterium | reverse complement strand
TCGGGAATCGGCGGGCGCCTGATGCAGTCGATACTGGCGGAAGCGCCGAAGAAAACCGCTTCATTTAAAGAATTGATCTTGGGGCCGCAATCAGAAATCCCTGCTTTTCGCGGTTATTTGCGCAGAAACGGCTTTCGGACAGTTAATGAAGAGATGATTCTGGAAGATGATAAATATTATCCGATCATGAAGGTAATCCCGGGTCCGATTGACCATACCGAAACCGAAATGACCATCATTGCCGATTGCTACGGTCAAATTCTCTTAAAAGAGCGCCACCCGATTTTGCTGATGTACTTAAAAAGAGAGCAGAGGATAACGGTAGAAATAATCAAAGAAATAAATAACACACGTTATTTAAATAAAAAAAGCGAACAGAAGCTAGCCGAACTAAGAAAAAAAGCCGCCGAATTAGCCGATTTGATTATGTTGTGGTGAATATGAAAAGATAATCTAAATCAGCAAAGGACGCTGATTAAGATTATCTAGTCGCGCAGAGCGCGACTTTTCAGTACCTGAATCAAAGATTCAGGTTGCAATTTTGTGCGTACGCACAAATTCGCGGGTATTGGCTAGCTGAATATGGGAGGGTTTATGATTTTTTTTGATTTACTAAAGAAGCTGCATAACTTATCACCATTAGAATATGCTCTTGAATATGATAATACGGGCTTTCAAATTGGGTATAATGATAAGGAAATTAAAAAAATATGTTTAGCGACTGACGCGACCTTAAATGTCGTCGAACAGGCAATTACAGGTGAAGCTGATTTGCTTTTGACCCATCATCCCTTGATTTTCGAACCTCTTAAACAAATAACCAGTGAAGATATCATCGGGCGCCGAATTATTAAGCTTATCCGCAGCGACATAAACTATTTAGCTATGCACACCAATTTCGATGTTATCGGAATGGCTGACTACGCCGCTGAAATTATGAACCTAACCGACCCGCAAGTCCTCTATGTCACCTGCCGGAATGCGGAAAAAGATGAAGGTATCGGCCGCTATGGCGGATTGGAAACCCCTGTCATCCTAAAAGAATGCGCCCAAAACCTAAAACAGCTCTTTAACTTAGACACCGTTAGGGTATACGGCGACAGCACCAAAATTATCCGCACCGTCGCGATTTCCCCGGGTTCGAGCGGAGGCGTCCTCCCCCACGCCCTGAAAGCCAAAGCCGACCTTTTAATAACAGGGGACATAAAACACAGCATGGCGGTCGAAGCAAACGCCCACGGAATTGCCCTGATTGACGCAGGGCATCACGCTTTAGAAAAAATTTTCGTCCCCTTCATGAACCATTATTTTACCCGCGAAACCCCTGAAATAGAGGTTTTCGCCGCCAATGAACCTAATCCGTTCTACACCATATAGGAGTAATCAAATGCCCACAATTACAATAAACGAAAAAAAGGAAACCTACGCTCCCAATACCACATTTGCTGAAATTGCCTCTATCCATCAGCACCGTTACGACTCCCCCATAGCTCTCGCTATCGAGGACGGAAAAATCCGCGAACTAAACAGGCTCCTTAACAAAGACTGTAGCCTTAAATTCATCACCATAAAGGAACCAATCGGACATAAAACATATGTCCGTTCCGCGACCATGCTCCTCTTCACCGCCATAGACCATGTCTTAGGCAATGAGGCCGCCGAAAAATTCCGCATCGCCTTTACTATCGGTCCCGGCTATTATTGCCATATCCGGGAAGATTTTAGTATTACCGATCAGGAATGCCAAGAAATCCTCACGGTCATGCAGGAACTTGTCGCCCGCAATATTCCCATCGAAAAAACCGCTTTCCCGATCAGCGAAGCGATGGCATTATTCAAAAGCCGCAACATGACCGAAAAAGAAAAACTCTTCAAATTCCGCCGTTCCGCCAGCGTAAACATATATTGCCTCGACGGCTACTTCGATTACTACTACGGTTATATGCTCCCGATGACAGGACATATCAGGCACTTTGACCTTATCCGTCACGAAAAAGGGCTCATGCTGATCCTCCCTATTCGCCAAAACCCCGAAGTCGTCGCGCCCTTCACCTTGCGCCAGAAGCTCTTTGACACCCTCTATACAAGCGAGAAATGGGGCGAAAAAATGGGTGTCAGCACCGTCGGCGACCTTAATAACATTGCCTGCGAGGGAAAAATAAATGACATGATCTTAGTTCAGGAAGCCCTACAGGAACACTGCATCGGTGATATCGCCCAAAGCATTATTGACCGCCAAGATGTCAAATTCGTCATGATTGCCGGTCCGTCGTCGTCAGGAAAAACTACTTTTTCCCATCGCCTATCGATTCAACTTAGAACCTATGGCTTAACACCCCACCCCATCCCGCTCGACGATTACTACCTTGACCGCGACAAAACCCCTCGTGACGAAAAGGGGAACCTAAACTTCGAATGCCTTGAAGCGATTGATGTAGCGCAATTTAACCAAGATATGCAAGACCTTCTGGCAGGTCACCGCGTTGAACTTCCGACCTATAACTTCATTACCGGAAAACGCGAATACAAAGGACACAGCCTTAAACTTGGCTCCGACGACATCCTGGTCATTGAAGGCATCCACGGTTTAAACCCCAAAACGTCCTTCTCCCTGCCGGATGAAAGCAAATTCAAAGTCTATATCAGTTGCTTAACAGGACTTAATGTCGATTCACATAACCGCATCCCCACCACCGATAGCCGCCTGTTACGCCGTTTAGTCCGCGACATGCGCACCCGCGGTTCGGATGCCGCCCGTACCATCGGGATGTGGGAGAGCGTTCGCCGTGGTGAGGAAGCCTATATCTTCCCTTACCAAGAGGATGCCGACGCAATGTTTAATTCAGCCCTCATATACGAACTCGCAGTCCTGAAACAATACGCCGAACCACTGCTGTTCCAAATAACGGAGGATCAACCCGAATATTACGAGGCGAAACGGCTCCTAAAATTCCTTGAATACTTCATCGGCGTCAGCAGTGAAGGGGTTCCCAACAACTCCATCTGCCGGGAATTTATCGGCGGCAGTATCTTCCATGCCTAATAACGGCAAAATCATCATGAGTAGAACAAATGATCGCGCTTAATCAATTTAAGTGAGGAAAGTCCGGGCTTCACAGGGCAGGATGCCGGATAACGTCCGGTAGAGGCGACTCTAAGGATAGTGCAACAGAAATATACCGCCGGAAACGGTAAGGGTGGAAGGGTAGTGTAAGAGACTACCGCCCGGGCGGTAACGTTCGGGGCATATGTAAACCCCATCCGAAGCAAGACCAAACAGAAAGCGATAGACTTGCCCGGTCTGCTTTCAGGTAGGTCGCAGGAGGCCTTCGGCGACGAAGGTCCCAGATAGATGATCATTCACGACAGAACCCGGCTTATCGTTCTACTCATGATTTTTTTATTTGCATACAAAACCGCCCTGTATTCATACAGGGCGGTAACTATGCACGATTCCCTAAAGGGATTATTAACGATATGAAGATACTTAGTTAAAACTAAGCCGACATCTTGTTAACGGCATTAGCCAGACGCGAAATCTTACGTGCCGTAGTGTTCTTGTGATAAACACCCTTGCTCGTTGCTTTGCAAAGTCTCTTCGTTGCAAACACCAAAGCTTTTCCGGCGGCATCTTTATCATTTGCATCAATCGCCGCATAAACCTTCTTAATCGCCGTTTTAACTTCCGATCTGACCGATTTATTACGTGCGGCTTTAGTTTGATTCACTAAAATCCTTTTTTTCGCAGATTTGATATTAGCCAAGTTTTCTTACCTCCTAAGTAATCTTAAAGTTTCGCCCGGCGGCGACACTTTAACTGGTCTACGCAGGAGCATATTTCATAAACGCACGTCTTACATTTTAGTTGATTTTAATCCATATGTCAATAGGTTTTCAAAAAATTCTATTTTTCGGTCAAGGCTATGAGCAAAAAATGCCGAAAGAATTATTTACTTTTTTTATGCGGGTCGTCCATCAACAGAACTAAAATAATCGCAACGACACAAGTCGCTGACGCCAGTATAAATGAACTTGTAAAACTGCCGCCGATGGTTAGCCGATTAGAAATCATCGGAAAAATCAATGCCGATACACCGAATCCGATCATAATAAGCCCGAAATTCGTTCCGCCGTACTTAGTGCCGAAACTATCAGCCGTCATCGCCGAGTAAACACTGGCGGAACCGCCAAAGCCAAAGGAAATCAGCATAATACAAAGTAAAAAGAGGATGGATTCGCTTCCGATCATTAAGAGCGTTGCGCATAAAATAATAACCGAAATGGAAATCATCGCCGCTTTGCGCCCGATTTTATCCGAGACCCAAGAGACCGTAAGCCGTCCGACCGCACTGCTGATTCCTGTCAGAACAACCCCGAAGACAGCAAGCTCCGTCGACAAACCCCTGACAGTCCCTAATGATAAAAAAACAGGGTTTAATATGAAATAGGACGGAAGAGTAAAAAGAATCCCGAACAGCAATAAATAAAATTGCTTGGTTTTTATCATTTCTTTCGGTGAAAATTGCCGGTTTGAGCTAGTCGCCTTAATCGGTGTAAAACCTGCGGGAAGATACCCCGGCGGCGGATTTTTGATAAGAAGGGAACAGGCTGTGCAAACAATTAAAAAACTAATGCCGAAAATTAGGAAGGTGGCGGAGACACCTAAATTAGAAAGCATAATGTTGGCAAGCGGTGCAAATACTACCAACGAAAAACCAAACGAGCAGACAATCATCCCTGATGCAAACCCGCGTTTATCGGGAAACCATTTCTGCATGGTGGCGACGCTGCACATATAAACCGCACCGACACCAAATCCCGCGATTATGCCATATGTAACGTATATCAGCCAAGGTAAGCTTTCGGTCACAAAAGCCGTTAAGATCATCCCCGCGCCGATGAGGATACTGCCTGTCAGGGTCACTTTTTGCGGGCCCAACTTGTCCTGCGCGTACCCCCCGAGAATCAGTCCGAAGACGAAGGTGAACAGCATAACCGAAGACGTCAGCGAAGCCGCCCCCATATCCCAATTAAGATGCGCGGCGACAGGCCCCCTAAAGACACTCCACATATAGATAATTCCTGCACAAAACTGAATCACCATTCCTGCGGATAGAATAAAATATCTGTTTGTAGTTTTCATAATTTCAAATTCTAAAGTATTGAAAGACAGATGTCAAGAATTTTTGTATATTTTTGCTTATTTTGTACAAAACTAGTAGGACGAGTTGAATTTGCGTGCAATATTATCATGTTTACAAGAATCGAAATTTTGGGAGGTAGCATGGATAGTTTCAGGGTAAGGACAGATTTGGCGCTGGAAGCCAGAGAGAATATCGATGTTGATGCTGAGAGTCTGCATGGGGTGCAGATTTTTGAGACTTACGACGAAAAAACAGAAGTCCGTGTCACGAAAGTACTCATTGATACAAAAAATGGTTCAAAAATCATGGGAAAACCCATTGGCACATATGTGACTTTGGAAGCACCAGCAATGATTGAGCCTGATGAAAATTATCATCGCGAAATATCGTCGGCACTTGCCGACCAACTGCGCGAAATTATCCCTAACCTTAACCAGGAGCAATCTATTCTGGTAATCGGTCTTGGCAACCGCGACGTTACGCCCGATGCTTTAGGTCCGAATGTCGTTGATAATTTAATAATTACCAGACATATGGTCAAAGAATATGGCAGAGCGGCATTTAACAATGAAGAAATTCATGTCGTCAGCGGTATTGTTCCCGGGGTTATGGCAAAGACCGGCAT
>WQST01000163.1 GCA_009787745.1 Lachnospiraceae bacterium | reverse complement strand
TTGGGGGTGAAGCGGATATTCTTACCGCCGTCGATTATCTCAACCGTTCCGCCCGCTTCCGTTTCGCCGATTTTGCTGATACTGTTGAAATTTTTTCCCGCACTGAGGATTAGAAGCTCGTCAACATCATCATGAAGATCATAATCAACATCGTTTGCCAAGACATTTAGGGTGACGGCAATGTCTTCAAGTAAGTTAAGATATGAGTCATTATTGGCTGTCGGCAAATGATTAACATGCTTAACAACTAATGTAAAAGTAACTTGCGTGCTTTCACTGCCTGTACCTGTTCCGTCAGCCGCTGAGATAATAATGTCAAAACCGCTCTCATTAAACCGATAAAGCAACGGGGTCAATGTATAAGTATATTCAACCGTCCGTGAATTAATAAGGGTACTGCTTTTCTTAACAATCCCGGCATTGGTCAAAACGTCTGTATCATCACTTTCAACACTGACGATGAAATTGTTAAGCGGGTCGGTGATATCAGGGTCAGTTACGCGGAATTTAAGGGTATAGGAACCGTCTTCGTTAATCTCTACATCAGCATTCGGGTAATCGCTAATAACGGGCGCGTTATTAACGGGGGTTACGATAACATTCTGGTAAGCCGTTGCAACCAGCGTATCGTTGGTTATATCGGTAACTTTGACTTCGATATTGACACTGCCGTGTTCGGTCGTATTAGCATATGCAACAGGATTGCAAGTAACGGTATAGTGACGTGAATCGCTGTCGGCTTGAACACTAATCAAATTGTAAACTGTGCCGGCGGCGAATACATCGTTGTTATCAGAAGAAAATTCGACTAAAAAGTCGTTGGCGAAATCATCTGAATCAATATCATGAACGAAGAAGTGGAACATCAATTGTCCGTCCTCAAATATTGTTACGGTATCATCAGCCAATTCAATACTTTGCAAATCATTGACGGCATCAATAGTAATCGTTACGGCCGCGGTGTCGGTTAAAGTACCGCCCTCATGAATGACGGAATATGTGAATATATCCGTTCCGTTCATGCGGGGATTGGGTTTATAGTAAATTTTATTGTTTGTGATGTAGCAGGAAAGAGCTTTGGCCGGAGCGGTTTCAATTTGGAAAATGATAAGGTCGTCACCGTCTACGGAGACATCATTATCAAGAACGTCAATTAAAAGATAGCCGTTTGTATTCACACTAATCGGACCGTCGTCGTTGGCGCCGGGAGCGTCTTCAACCGGGACGACCGCTATTTTGACGGTAATTGTTTCGGTATAAAAATCATTGCCTGCATGTTTAACATTGATTATGATATCCTCGGTCTCATCCAAGACATTGAAGAAATCTTCATCAGGCGTAAAAGTAATGATGCTTCCGCTTAATACCGCCTGACCGTTAGCAGGTTGTGAAGCAATTTCATATATCAGCGCATGTCCGCGCGGGTCGTCACAAAAATCGGAAAGGTCAATTGTTTTGACGATATCTTCGTCGGTTGTTGTTTCGTAAGGAAGGGCAGGGACTTCGGGACTTTCAAAGACCAATACTTGAACGGTAACGTCCGTCGTCTTAGAGCCGTTACTTACTCTTACGGTAATCTGCTCTGATGTTGCTAATGCATCAGGAGTATAAGTTAAAACGCCGTCTGTAACAGAAGCCGTGCCGTTGGTCGGTGGTGTCAGGATCGTATATGAAAGGGAGAGGTTATAAGTATCGGATGAAACTGCTGCGAAACTATAATTTAAAACATCATCATAACGAACAGCAAATACTGTCTCAGCATTCACTATCGGGTAATCAGATTCGGTGACTGTCAAGGTGATGGTTTGGCTGATACTTTCAGCACCGTCGTCAGCGGTTAAAGTGAGCGTATATGAATCATAAGAAGTAGTAACAGGAACATTAATTGTAATGGTTCCCGCTTGGTCGTCAACGGAAAAAGCGCTATTCGGAAGCTCTGTGACATCACTTGATGAAACACTTACGATACCGCTCGGCATATGCATAAGTTCAAAAGGAACGGTCACCGTTCCGCCTTGATTTATGGAAAATGAAGTATTGCTAAGGTTAAATGCCGCCCATTCGGTTTTTACCGTAAACATAATCGGCGAAGATACGGTTTCGGTCTCATCATTTACACTAATGACCGTAACGCTAAAATCGGCGGCTTCATCGAAAAGTACTGCCCCCGTGTAAGCCACACGCCCTTGGTCGCCTATTTCGTAATATACGGTTATACCTAGTTCCGAAGGAAGCTCATCATCGGCTAAGGTAAGTAAGGCGCTTCCTTTATAATAACCGTTTTGAGTATCACCCATTAGGCTTGCCGTCGGAAGCGGTAAAATAATATCGTCCGCCGTCGTGAAACCGATTGGCTCGCTATTGTTTACTATCTCACCGCCGAGGTCGGGTTCTCCTTCATCTTCTGTGGTATCGCCCGCTCCGTTTAAGATTTCCTCATTATTTTCAGATGCTAAAAAGGCATCATTTGAATATGACGGAGAAGAGTACGTAAAACTCATTGCTATTACTAGCACAATTGCTATGACACGTCTAAGTGCCTTCGTTATCCGATTCATAATTTTACCCCCGTAAAATTCTCTGAATATAACGCGTTTTTAAATTGTAACTATATTATCGCGTTTTTAAGGGGGAAAATCACGATTTATTTTTATTCTTGTTAATTATATATAAAAATGCCACAACGACGAAAGCGGATTTTTAGTGAGTATTTTTCCCGTTTGTAACATTTTCGTAACAATTATAATTTCACACAGAAACCAAGCTTTTCCAACAGAAAATGCCGCTATTAGTAGTCCTTATGTGACAAAATTATAATAGGATATGAAAAGTAGATATTTACGTGTTGGAAGAAAAGGGGTTGCGTTTAATTTGAAAATTGAGGTATGAGCAATAAGGCATTTGAACCCATGATATACCATGATATACGTTGTAGTGAGAAGAAAAATATGCTATTATTAGATTATAGGGAGTATGTTATGGAAGTTGACATCATAATAGATAAATTAACAGATTGCTTGATAAATAGACATACTGGTGAACAGGTAGAAACAAGATATATGTCAAGAGCAGTTCCAATAAAGCCTGTTGATTATAAAGGTTGGAAATTTGATTGGGCTAAAACTGAAAAAAATGGTTACAATATTTTTGAATTGTTCGTATTTGATGACGATACGGTTCAGGGTAGAATTTCATTGAAAATTGATGGTGGGGTTGCTGATGTTGAAATTGTCGAAACGGCACCGCATAATTATGGTCATTTAGGGAAATACGAAGGGATAGGAGCGCATTTATTTGCTATTGCCTGTCAGGATAGCTTTGAGTCTGGTTGTGACGGATTTGTAGCATTTACATCGAAAAGTGAGCTGATTGATTATTATGCCAAAACTTTGGGAGCTAAGATCATTGGAGGACAGAGGATGTTCATTGATGATAAAGCTGCTGACATACTGATTAGCAAATATATTAGAAAGTAGGTGATATTATGTTGGCTATGAAAAAAAATGTAAAATTAAATCTAAAAGATATAGCTTATTACGCAATGGACAGCAGATTAACAGCAGAGCCGGACGGAAAACGATATGAATGGCGAAAAATGATAGAAGCGACTAAGGACTTGGGCAGACCTTTGACTGAGTTAGAAATGGAGAAATATCGTAAGCTTTAATTTAAAGTATTTTAAACATAAGCTTCTTCCGCCATAATTTTTCAATGAATAATGAATGGATCAAAGAGAGGAAAAAAATCTTAAAATTTTGCTCAATCATTCTATTGATATTATTGCCGTCGAAGGATTAAAGACACAATTATACAATTTACTTGTTAATATATGTTAATCAAATGTCTGGTTTTGAATAGTTTAAAAGTATGGAAATCTCATCCAACCTAATGCAACTGCGCCTGAACAGCCGTCAAAGCCACCACCCCAACAATATCCTGCCACGAACACCCGCGCGATAAATCATTGACAGGCTTCGCAATCCCCTGCAACATCGGGCCGTAAGCCTCAACATTCCCCAACCGCTGGACAAGCTTATAACTTATATTACCGCAATCCAAATTCGGGAAAATAAGCACATTGGCTTTTCCCCCCACCTCACTGCCGGGCGATTTAGTCTTCGAAACAATCGGAACAATCGCGGCATCGGATTGCAGTTCACCGTCAATCGCCAAATGCGGATATAACTCCTTCGCAATTCTCGTCGCCTCAACCATCTTATCCACAAGCGGATGCTTCGCACTTCCTTTCGTAGAATGTGACAACATCGCAATAATCGGTTTCGCTCCGACCAAACTCCTGAAACTACGCGCCGACGTTTCCGCAATCGCCGCCAACTCCTCAGGAGTCGGATCCTGATTCAGCCCGCAATCAGCGAAAATAAACGTTCCGTCTTCCCCATAAGGGCTGTTCGGGCAACACATTACGAAAAACCCCGAAACAAGCTTCGTATTCGGCGCCGTTTTAAGAATCTGCAAAGCGGGGCGTAAAGTATCAGCCGTTGCATGACAAGCCCCCGCCACCATTCCATCAGCATGTCCCGCCTTAACCATCACAACCCCAAACGTAAGTTCATCATTTACCAGAATCTCACGCGCCATTTCTACCGTCATTCCTTTATCCTTACGGGTTTCATACAGCAAGGTAACATACTCATCAAGAAGTTCGGTAGTATGAGGATTAACAATCGTAACTTCATCCAAATCAATCTCAAGCCAAGTAGCACCATCAAGAATTTTTTCACTATTACCGATCATAATAATATCAGCGATGCCTTCTTTTACTATATTAGAAGCAGCTATTAGTGTTCGCTTGTCAGTTGTTTCGGGAAGAACAATTTTTTTGCGGTTGGAACGCGCTTTTTCTTTGATATTATCGATATATGACATGTTGGACTCCTCTGGTTTAAGTTATGTTTTATGTGCTGATATGTAGGTATTAGAATATACTTTGTCTACCAATAAAGTACCATATTTTTCGATTGCTTTCAAGTTCATAATATGATACATTACGATAAAACAGATAAAGGAAATTCATCCCCGCTCTCAGCATAACGGCGTGAGTGAGAAATTATATATCTATAGCAAACCGTTGGAGAATGTCGGCACTTAGCTCGTGTCCTTCACGAGCTTAGTACCGCTACATTCTCCACCGAGCGAGAGCGGGTTTGCAATAGATATATAAGTTTCTCACACGCGGCAACCACCTAGCGCCCACAACCAACAACCACCCACACAAGTATCAAAATCAAGGAGGCTTTCTTGAAAACAATCGGTATCATTGCAGAATTTAACCCCTTTCATTACGGGCATAAATATTTAATCGAGGAAGCGAAAAAAAACGCCCAAGCAGACTTTTGCGTTGTAGTGATGAGCGGAAATTTCGTTCAAAGGGGCGCTCCCGCGCTAATGGATAAGTATTCGCGGACACGGATGGCTCTCCTTGGCGGCGCCGATTTAGTCCTCGAACTTCCTGTTTGCTATGCTACGGCCAGCGCGGAATACTTCGCTCGCGGCGCTGTTCGTCTGCTTGATAAATTGGGCGTTATTGATACTCTATGTTTCGGCAGTGAATGCGGTGACATTAACATACTTGAAAATGCCTTAAACCTATTGGATAATGAATCATCTTTCGGAAATGACATAAAGAAAAACATAAAAAAAGGCATGTCATATCCGCGCGCGCGCGCCCAAGCTATCGAATCTAATATTAATTCTAATATTAATATTAATATAGAAGCAACACAAATCCTCAATCAACCAAATAATATCCTCGGTATCGAATATATCAAAGCACTTAACTATTTC
>WQST01000162.1 GCA_009787745.1 Lachnospiraceae bacterium | reverse complement strand
ACGCGCAATGAAAAGTAAAGAATAATATTAATGGAGGATATAAAAATGGCAAAATTAACAGCCCAGGAATTAATTGATGCAATCAAGGAATTATCAGTACTTGAACTTAATGATTTAGTAAAAGCATGTGAAGAAGAGTTTGGTGTTTCAGCCGCCGCGGGCGTCGTCGTTGCCGCCGCAGGAGAAGCAGCCGTTGAAGAAGAAAAAACGGAGTTTGATGCCGAACTTTCAGAAGTTGGCCCTAACAAAGTTAAAGTAATTAAGGTTGTTCGTGAAATCACAGGCCTTGGCCTCAAAGAAGCGAAAGACTTAGTTGACACCGCTCCTAAGATGGTTAAGGAAGCAGTATCTAAGGGTGAAGCCGAAGATATTAAAGCAAGACTTGAAGCAGAAGGTGCAAAAGTAACTCTTAAATAGTCGATATCATTTAAAGACATTGCTAAATCACAATCTGATAAATTGCCAAAATGCTCGGGCAAGAAGCCTGAGCTTTTGGCTGTTATGTTAATAAAAAATTTAGTTGACAGCAATCTTCCTATTGTAGTAGAATGGATATTGCGCTATTGCGATGACTTTGCGGTATTTTCATGCCAAAAATCTAAAAATCTTCTAAATCATAAAGAACGGGGTAAACTCTAAATGGTCAAAAACCGAATACGTCCCATTGCCGCAGGCAAAAACACACGGATGAGTTATTCACGACAAAAAGAAGTACTGGAAATGCCTAACCTCATCGAAGTTCAAAAGGATTCCTATAATTGGTTTCTGAACGAAGGACTTCGGGAAGTTTTTGACGACATTTCGCCTATTGCAGATTACAGCGGTCATCTTAGCCTTGAGTTCGTCGATTTCGAATTATGCAGAAAAGATGTAAAATATTCGATCGAGAAATGTAAGGAAAGAGATACCACCTACGCGGCTCCGCTTAAAGTGAAGGTTAGACTTAATAATAAAGAGAAGGACGAGATTAAAGAGTATGATATCTTTATGGGCGACCTTCCCTTAATGACTGAGACAGGCACCTTTGTAATCAATGGTGCGGAACGTGTTATCGTCAGTCAGCTTGTCCGTTCCCCCGGTATTTATTATTCCGAGAGCTTTGATAAAATCGGTAAAAAACTCTTTTCCGCCACGGTTATCCCCAATCGCGGCGCCTGGTTAGAGTATGAAACCGATTCCAATGATATCTTTTATGTTCGTGTTGACCGGACAAGGAAAGTTCCCATTACGGTTCTCCTCCGTGCTATCGGGTTAGGTACGAATGATGAGATTCGTGAGCTTTTCGGTGATGAGCCGAAGATTGAAGCCAGTTTTGTCAAAGATATTTCGGAGAACTATCAGGAAGGCCTTTTAGAATTATATAAGAAAATCCGTCCGGGTGAACCGCTAAGTGTTGAAAGTGCCGAAAGCTTGATTCATTCAATGTTTTTCGACCCTCGCCGCTATGATTTGGCTCGCGTAGGGCGCTATAAATTCAATAAAAAACTGGCATTACGCAATCGAATCCGTAAAGCGACTTTGGCTGAGGACGTCGTGGACATGAATACAGGTGAGATTTTGGCGGCCGCAGGGACAACCGTGACCGCAGAACTTGCCGATGAAATCCAAAACGCGGCGGTTCCGGGGATCTTAGTCCGGACAGAAGAAAAAAATGTCCGCATTCTTTCTAATATGATGGTCGATTTGGCTCATTATGTTGATTGTAATCCTCGTGATTTCGGAATCAATGAACTGGTTTATTGGCCCGTTCTCCAACAAATCATGGAAGATTTCAGTGATGATCCTGATGCTTTAGCGGAAGCAATCAAGAAAAATGTTCATGAATTGGTTCCCAAACATATTACAAAAGAAGATATTATTGCTTCGATTAATTACAATATCCATTTAGAATATAACATCGGTAATGACGACGACATCGATCATTTAGGAAACCGCCGTATCCGTGCGGTTGGTGAACTTTTGCAGAACCAGTACCGAATCGGTTTGTCACGTTTGGAAAGGGTTGTTCGTGAGCGCATGACGACTCACGACGCCGATGAGATTACCCCTCAGGCTTTAATTAATATTAAACCTGTTCAAGCGGCTGTCAAAGAGTTCTTTGGCTCGTCCCAGTTGTCGCAGTTCATGGATCAGAATAATCCGCTGGGTGAACTTACGCATAAACGCCGTTTATCGGCTTTAGGTCCGGGCGGTTTGTCCCGTGACCGTGCAGGGTTCGAGGTACGAGACGTTCACTATTCGCACTATGGCCGGATGTGTCCGATTGAGACACCTGAAGGTCCCAACATCGGCTTGATTAACTCGCTTGCTTCGTATGCGCGGATTAATGAATACGGTTTCGTCGAAGCACCATACCGCAAAATTGATAAAACAGATCCTGATAATCCGATTGTTACCGACCGTGTAGAATATATGACGGCTGATGAAGAGGACAATTATCATGTTGCTCAGGCTAATGAAATGCTTGACGACGTTGGACATTTTGTTAGAAATAATGTGGCCGGGCGTTATATGGATGAAACTAGTGAATATCCGAAAGAAATGTTCGAGTACATGGACGTTTCACCGAAAATGGTATTTTCCGTTGCGACTGCTTTAATTCCGTTCTTGGAAAACGACGATGCTAACCGCGCCCTGATGGGTTCGAACATGCAACGCCAGGCGGTTCCGCTGCTGAAAACAGAAGCGCCTGTTGTCGGTACGGGGATGGAACCGAAAGCGGCTGTTGACTCAGGCGTTTGCGTATTGGCGGCGAAATCGGGAACGGTTACTTATGTCAGTGCCAACGAAATAAAAGTTACCTGCGACGACGGCGAAAAAATGACTTACAAGCTCGGTAAGTTCCAACGCAGTAACCAAAGTAACTGCTATAACCAAAAACCGATTGTATTTAAAGGCGATCATATAACCGAAGGTGAAGTTATTGCTGACGGGCCTTCCACCGCAGACGGTGAATTGGCACTCGGCAAGAACCCGCTGATTGGTTTCATGACATGGGAAGGCTTTAACTATGAAGATGCCGTTCTGTTAAGTGAAAGCTTGGTTCGTGATGATGTTTATACTTCCGTTCATATTGAAGAATATGAAGCGGAAGCGCGTGATACGAAGTTAGGCCCCGAAGAAATTACCCGCGACGTCCCGGGTGTCGGCGACGAAGCCCTGAAAGATTTGGACGAAGACGGTATTATCCGCATTGGTGCGGAAGTCAGAGCAGGCGATATTTTAGTCGGTAAAGTTACCCCGAAAGGTGAGACCGAACTGACAGCGGAAGAGCGTTTGCTGAGAGCGATTTTTGGTGAAAAAGCCCGTGAAGTTCGTGATACATCTTTAAAAGTGCCGCATGGTGAGTACGGTATCGTCGTTGACGCCAAAGTTTTCACCCGCGAAAACGGTGATGAATTATCACCGGGTGTTAATCAAGCAGTAAGAATTTATATCGCACAAAAGAGAAAAATCTCCGTCGGCGATAAAATGGCGGGACGCCATGGTAACAAGGGCGTTGTTTCCCGTGTTTTACCTATCGAAGATATGCCGTATTTACCGAATGGGCGCCCTTTAGATATCGTTCTTAATCCTTTAGGCGTTCCTTCGCGTATGAATATCGGACAGGTCCTGGAAATCCACTTGTCATTAGCGGCTAAAGCATTAGGCTTTAACGTCGCGACCCCTGTTTTCGACGGCGCCAATGAAGATGATATTATGGATACCCTTGACTTAGCGAATGATTATGTCAATCTTAGCTGGAAGGAATTCGAGAGTAAGCATAAGGCAAATCTGCTTCCCGGTGTTTTGGAATATTTGTCAAAGAACCGCAATCACCGCAATGTATGGAAAGGTGTACCGATATCGCGTGACGGAAAGGTTCGCCTTCGTGACGGACGGACAGGCGAATGCTTCGACGGTGAAGTAACGATCGGTCATATGCATTACCTAAAGCTCCATCACTTGGTTGATGATAAAATTCATGCCCGTTCAACAGGCCCTTATTCGTTGGTAACTCAGCAGCCTCTTGGCGGTAAGGCTCAGTTCGGCGGACAGCGTTTCGGTGAGATGGAAGTTTGGGCGCTTGAAGCCTATGGTGCTTCCTATACATTACAGGAAATCCTGACCGTTAAGTCGGACGACGTTATCGGCAGGGTCAAAACTTACGAAGCAATCATCAAAGGCGATAACATTCCTGAACCGGGCGTACCCGAATCCTTCAAGGTACTGCTTAAAGAGCTTCAGTCATTAGGTCTTGATGTGAAGGTTCTGCGTGATGATAATTCCGAAGTCGAAATCATGGAAACGATTGATTACGGCGAAAGCGATTATCGTTACGAAATCGAAGGAAATGGGCCTAATTACGAATATGAGAAAGAGTCATTAGCTTCCATGGGTTATCAAAAGCAAGAGTTCGACGATGATAGCGGCGAATTGATTGATACTGAGGAAGCAGAAGAAGAACTTGAAGAAGATATCGAAATGGATTTTTCGGAACTGACGATTGAATTAGAAGAAGTATAAACGAAGAGTAACTCTAAATTCGAAAGTACCTCATTAAGAGTTACTAAAGCTTCGTTAGGCAAGAACGCAAGCGTTCTTGCAGGTAGAGAAAGGGTTAAACTAATGGCAGAAACTAAACAAGAAGTATATCAGCCCATGACTTTTGATGCGATTCGGATTGGGTTGGCGGCTCCTGAGAAAATTCGTGAATGGTCTCGCGGTGAAGTACTCAAACCTGAAACTATCAATTACCGTACATTGAAACCCGAAAAAGAAGGCTTATTCTGCGAAAAGATTTTTGGTCCGAGTAAAGACTGGGAATGCCATTGCGGTAAATATAAAAAGATCAGATATAAGGGTGTCATTTGCGACCGCTGCGGTGTTGAAGTAACCAAAGCGACCGTGCGCCGTGAACGGATGGGTCATATTGAATTGGCGGCTCCCGTCTCGCATATCTGGTATTTTAAAGGAATCCCCAGTCGGATGGGCTTAATACTTGATTTATCCCCGCGTGTTTTGGAGAAGGTTCTCTATTTTGCTAATTATATCGTCTTAGATCCCGCTGATTCGCACCTTGAATATAAGCAGGTTTTATCGGAAAAAGAATATCAGGATGCCCGCGCCGCTTACGGGAATAAATTCCGGGTCGGGATGGGCGCCGAAGCTGTTAAAGAACTTTTACAGGCCATTAACCTTGAAGGCGAAGCGGAAGAATTGCGTGTCGGCCTTAAGGAATCCACAGGGCAGAAGCGTGCCAGAATTATCAAAAGAATGGAAGTCGTCGAAGCTTTTTATCAGTCAGGCAATCAGCCCGAATGGATGATTATGGATGCCATTCCTGTTATCCCGCCTGATTTGCGCCCGATGGTTCAGTTAGACGGCGGCCGTTTTGCGACTTCTGATTTAAATGACTTATACCGTCGGATTATTAATCGTAATAATCGTTTAAAGAGACTGCTGGAACTGGGTGCGCCTGATATTATTGTGCGGAATGAGAAGAGGATGTTACAGGAAGCGGTTGACGCATTAGTCGATAACGGCCGTCGCGGACGCCCCGTGACAGGCCCCGGTAACCGCGCCCTTAAATCATTATCGGACATGTTGAAAGGTAAATCAGGACGTTTCCGTCAGAACTTGCTCGGAAAGCGTGTTGACTACTCCGGCCGCTCAGTTATCGTCGTCGGCCCCGAACTTAAAATTTATCAATGCGGCTTACCCAAAGAAATGGCCATCGAACTTTTTAAACCTTTCGTTATGAAAGAATTGGTCGGTCGCGGAATTTCACAGAATATAAAAAACGCCAAGAAATTAGTTGAACGTCTTGATACCCAAGTTTGGGACGTGTTAG